>NZ_JBUYWT010000035.1:0-88877 GCF_055264925.1 Bradyrhizobium sp. KZN70725 | reverse complement strand
CTTCAGATCGGAATGCCGGCCGGTTTTATTTCGGAACGGTGGCCGGCTTCATTTCGGAACGGTGGCCGGCTTCAAATCGGAATACCCGGCCGGAATAAATCGGAATCCGCAGGCATGACCGCGTGAGTTGCGGGATAATCAGCTGAAGCACGTGACGGCGGACTAACCTGTCCTGGTCGTGATCTGCTTTGTCGAATGCGGCAATACCGGCCGCGAGGCGATCGTGGTCATCTTGCCTCGAGGCCAGTGGTGTGTTCACGCCAACTGGACGAAGCCATCCAAATGCTGGAGAGCACCAGGCAACGCTCGCTCCTGAACAGCGAATTGTGGTCGGGCGGAAATTGGCCAGCGTAGATCGATCAAGACTTACGGCCGCCGCACGCGTCTCACGATCCGGCAAGGAGACTTCGAGCGAAGAGTTTACGAAGCCGGCGGCCGCGCACCAAGTTCGAGCATGTCCTGATGGAACTTAGAAAGCCGATCAGCAACAAGATTTTTCCCCGTCCGAAGCGAGCAGAACCGAAGTTGCGCAGGTCCTTTTCAAACTACATCTCGCCGAAGCCGGCACCCATCCAGGCTCAGTCAGATCACCCTCATAGAAATATGGCAGCGAGCGTACCAAGCGCACCGAGCATTAGCCCGATCAGCGAACCGGTTGTCGGAATGTCTCCAAAGAGGAGAAGGGTGAGTATCGGTTCCACCACCAGAATAGCTCCCACTGATATTGCGACAATGATCCAGATATTCTTCAGATGCATGTAGCCCAGCGCGTATCCGAAAACGAGAAGGATGCCACCGAAAGATATCAGCAGAAACATCGGCAGGAGCATTGTCACATCCCCGCCGGATTTTCCAAACCGCCTTGAGGCAATCAACTCGGCGATGATCGAAATCGCTTCTCCAAGGAAAATCGCTGCCACGGCTACAACCTTCAATATCAAGCTCATCGACCTTTACGGTTGCAGCTATCCAAGGTGGCCGGAAGATGGGGCTTTGAGGCGCCCTTGGCCTTGCCCTTTTCGCTTGTCAGGCGCCTGCAAGGCAGCCCGGGCCCGCTACACCTGTCGCTCCTTACGCGGGCTCCACAACGCCTGCCCGGTTACCGACCGGATCCCGACATGCAGCGATTGTTTGGCGCCGATCAAACCGCTTTCGCTACCTGCGGCAACGAAAGCGGCTCAAGACAAACCCAACCGCACCGCGTGCCGGCTGCCACCGACGCGATCAGGGACTAGGCTACAATCTGCACGGGCAGCGCGGAATAGCCGTGAACGAAGTTTGACGCGATTCGCTCGGGCTCGCCGACAACCATGACGTCGAGCCCTGCACGCAATATTTCCTCCCAGAGGATATTCAACTGCAATTGCGCAAGATGCCGACCAACGCACCGATGGATACCAAATCCGAACGACAGATGCTGCCGCACATTCTTGCGGTCGATCACAAAGCTGTCGCCATTCTCGATGACTTCTTCATCCCGGTTGCCAGAGATGTACCACATAATGACCTTGTCGCCCTTGCTGATCTGCTTTCCACCCAGAATGCAATCTGCCGTGGCGGTGCGGCGCATATGGGCGATCGGTGTCTGGTATCGAATAATCTCGGACACGGCGCCCGACACCAGCCGCGGATTGTCGCGCAGTTTTCGCAGCTCGCCGGGGTACTGATTCATGAACAGGACGCCGCCGGTCACCGAGTTGCGGGTGGTGTCGTTGCCTCCGACGATCAGCAGGATCAGATTGCCGAGAAACTCATCCGGCTCCATATGGCGCGTGTCGGGCGAATGTGCCATCAGGGAAATCAGGTCCAGGCGCGGCTCGGCATTAATGCGCTCGTTCCAAAGTCGTGTGAAATACTCAAGACATCCGGACAGGATTGTCCTTCGCTTTTCCCAGCTGTCGATGGCATGGCCGGCTCTCGGAGGTGTGACAGCTACATCTGACCAATAGGTCAGGAGCCGACGGTCTTCGAAGGGAAAGTCGAAAAGCGTGGCGAGCATCTGCGTCGTCAGCTCGATCGAGACCATATTCACCCAATTGAACGGATCATTGCGCGGCAAGCCGTCCAGAATCACCCTGACCCTCGAGCGGATCAGACTTTCAAGCTTCGTCAGGTTGTCCGGTGCAACTATCGGACTTACGGTGTTGCGCTGCCGTGCGTGTTTTGGAGGGCCCATCTTGATGAAGCTCGGGGTCCAGTGCTCGTCAGGCACGTCGACGATCGTGACACCCTGCTCTGATGAGAATGCCTTATGGTTTGTATCCACCGCGACAATATCGCGGTACTTCGTGACGGACCAATAGGGGCCATAGCGGCTGTCTTGGCAGTAGTGAACGGGATCCTCCCTTCGCAGCCGCTCGAAGTACCCCCATATGCTGTCATCCTGAAAGCGCTTGGCTTCGCTTACATCCAGCTTGCTCAGCGGGATACTCGACGCCCCATCGGCTCTACGTGCCGATCTCGCTTTCATGATGGGCTCCGCAGATTTTGCTCATTCGAGAGCACACGGGTCCGCATAGTCGCTATCCCCGACCGCCCTGGTGTGTTGGTTGCGAGCATGTCCTCGCTCCAACAGAGTATCTCAAAGCGCGAGGCGGCCTCTCCTACCATTTCCGGCAGTCAGAACCGCATTGACTTTCCATATCGATCTGCTTGTGGCTGGCCGAGAGCCATCATCCCATGGTTCGGCGCCAGGGCTGCGCTGTAAAGGGGCGCAAGCTCAGAACGCAGCTCCGCCACCCGCATGCCGCGAGGCTAAGCTTGTCAAACTCGCAACGCATACGCGTTTGAACGCCGGCCGAGTGCGCAGGTTCACTATCGACTGCCTGCTCTGTCGACGCCATGACGGCCGATCCTCCACAAGCATAAGGACCTGAGCGACTGATGGTGAGTGGCGCCAGATCCAGCGGCTTTGCTGTCACGGGTCTGCGATAATCATTTCGAGCGGACCAGATCGATGTCACGCGATGTGGCCTTGCTGCGCGGTCTCCAGCGGACTTTCGCGAAAAGTCCTAGGTGCACCAGAATCGAAGCGCAAAAGCGTTGTTGCGTTCGTGCTAGATACGGCCGAAAGTAGCCCATACTCCCTCTTCGCCGTCCCAGCTGCCGCGGCTCGCTGCCTTGGAGTACTCCGTAGCGCGCTGCTCGAAGAAGTTGGCGTGCTCGACCCCATTGAGGATCTCGACCAGCCAGGGCAATGGATGCGGCTTGAGCTGGGTAAACCCGCTCTGACCAGCCTCAAAAAAATCGAAGACCGGGGCAATCCCGAGCTGGGTCAGCCGCCAATCGGCGACATAGCGGACATAGGCATGGATCTGCTCAGGGCGCATGCCGTCGATCTCGCCGAGACCAAAGGCGAGATCAACGAAGTTTTCCTCCAGCTTCACCATGGTCCTGGCGACGTCGATGATGTCGTCGCGAACGGAGCTCGTCACCGCGCCAGTTTCGCGGTGCCATTCGTGAAATAGCTTGATGATGCCCTCGCAGTGGAGACTCTCGTCGCGAACTGACCAGCTTACGATTTGTCCCATGCCGTTCATCTTGTTGTGCCGCGGAAAGTTAAGCAGCATGGCAAAGCTCGCGAACAGAGCCATGCCTTCAGTAAAGGCGCCGAACATCGCCAGGGTGCGAGCGACGTCGGCCACAGTATGGACGCCGAATTCGTGCATGTAGTCAGCCTTGGCGCGCATCTGCGCATAGCCGCGGAATGCCTCGAACTCGGCCTTGGGCATGCCAAGCGTCTTGAGCAACAGCGCATAGGCGTCAATATGGACGGTCTCCATATTGGTGAAGGCAGCCATCATCATCTGCACGGTGAGCGGCTGGAAAATCGGGATGTAGCGCTTGAGATAATTGTCACCGACCTCGATGTCCGATTGAGTGAAGAAGCGGAATATCTGGGTGAGCAGCGCGCGCTCGTTGGCAGTGACACGATCCGACGCCCAATCCTTGAGGTCGGAGCCGAGCGGAACCTCCTCGCCCATCCAATGGGTCTGCTGCTGACGTTTCCAGAACTCGTAAGCCCAGCCATAGCGATCAACGTCATAGCTTCCGGTCGAGTCCAGGAGGCCGACCCGTCCCTTGCCGATCAACGTGCGCGGATCGACAGCCGAGAGGTCAATCACTGACATGCAAGGCACTCCTCATAGTCGGTGCGCTGCGGCTGCGGTCGTTCCGCCTCGTCACGGCCGCTGATTTTGCCGGCGAACGCTGCGCGCGAGATCGACTTCGAACGGCAGTAATAGAGGCTTTTCAATCCGCGCTCCCATGCCGTCCAATGCAGCATATGGAGATCCCACTTATCGACGTCGGCCGCCAGATAGAGGTTGATCGATTGGCTCTGGCAGATGAACGGCGCGCGGTCGGCGGCGAGCTCGATGATCCAGCGCTGGTCAATCTCGAAAGCGGTGCGAAAGATCGCTTTCTCGTGCTCCGAGAGGATGTCGAGATGAGCGACCGATCCCTCGTGCGCTATGATCGACTGCCATATCGCCGGGGTGTTGGCGCCTTTGGCCGTGAGTACCCTGGCGAGATGCGGATTGCGCACCGAGATGGCGCCAGACAATGTCTTATGGGTGTAAATGTTGGCCGGGACTGGCTCGATGCAAGCGCTCGCGCCGCCGCAGATAATGCTGATCGAGGCGGTCGGCGCAATTGCGATCTTATGGCTAAATCGCGCCATCACGCCGCGTTCCAGCGCATCCGGGCAAGGGCCGCGCTCGCGAGCGAGCGTCACCGACGCCGCGTCGGCATCCCGCCGGATTTTCCGGAACATGTTCAGATTGAACGACTTGGCCAGAGCGCTCTCCATCGGAATGCCCTTGGCCTGAAGGAACGAGTGCAAGCCCATGACGCCTAGGCCGACGGAGCGCTCGCGTAGGGCAGCATAGCGGGCACGCCTCATGCCCTCCGGCGCCACCGTGATGAAGTGGGTGAGCACGTTGTCAAGGAAACGCATGATGTCTTCGATGAAGCCCGGCTCCTCGCTCCACCGGTCCCATGTCTCGAGATTGAGCGATGAGAGACAGCACACCGCGGTGCGCTCCTCGTCGCGATGATCGATGCCGGTCGGCAGGGTAATTTCGCTGCACAAATTGGAGGTCGAGACCTTGAGGCCGAGGTCGCGCTGGTGCTTGGGAAGGGCGCGGTTCACGGTGTCGATGAACAAGAGATAAGGCTCGCCGGTCTGCAGCCGGTTCTCGAGGATACGTTGCCACAGCTGGCGAGCATCGATCTCGCGAACCATTTCGCTGGTCTTTGGACTGCGAAGCGCGAACGCTGTCCCGGCTCGCACGGCATGCATAAATTCGTCAGTAACGTTGATGCCGTGATGCAGGTTGAGGCTCTTACGATTGAAGTCGCCGGACGCCTTCCGGATCTCAAGGAACTCCTCTATCTCGGGATGTTGGACATCGAGATAGACTGCCGCCGAGCCGCGCCGCAACGAGCCTTGACTGATCGCCAGCGTCAGGCCGTCCATGACGTGGATAAACGGGATGATGCCCGAGGTGACACCGCCCTTAACCTTCTCGCCGATCGAGCGAACATTCCCCCAGTAGGTACCGATGCCGCCGCCGTTGGAGGCAAGCCAGACGTTCTCGTTCCAGGCGCCGACAATACCTTCGAGCGAATCCGAGACCGAATTGAGGAAGCATGAAATGGGTAGACCACGCAAGCTGCCGCCATTCGAGAGCACCGGCGTCGCCGGCATGAACCACAGTCGAGACATTGCATCATATAGACGCTGAGCATGTGCAACATCGTCCGCAAACGCGCACGATACCCGCGCAAAAATGTCCTGGACGCCTTCGCCGGCGAGCAGATAACGGTCGGTCAATGTCAGCTTGCCGAACGATGTCAGGAGGCTGTCGCGCGATCGATCAAGGGCAAGGTCAGACGGCTTTGGAGCTGGCGCGAGGGGACGCGGCAGCGGAGCCAGCGATGGAGGCGGCGCAACAGACCGCTGAAGCGGGGCAAGCGCTGCCTGTGCTTGCGCTGCCCGCACACTGGATGGTGTAACGAGATGACCCTGCTGATCGAAATCAAAAGACGGCGACATCGGCAACCCCGCGATGTTTGGAGCCGGGGCCACGGACGACTTGCAGGAGACAAACGTCCCTCAGTGCAAGCGCTCCACCGGGGCACCCCGCCCGAGGACGTTTGTTCTGTCGCGGCAGGTCTCCTGGCTTGCGGGTCGCTGCGGCTGTCGACCTTCCCGGCGCGTTTCTGCGCCAGTGGCCCATGATGACAACCGCTCACCGCTTACAGTTGCGGGGGCAGCCCCGGAGTAGCCGTTCGGCGCACCGGGTTCCCTCTTAGCTTCCTGTCCTACAAGATAAAGGATGGAAGAACCATGACAGATCTACATCTAGGCGTCACTTGCCGAGATTCGTCAAGTCTCGTTTGGGGTACATCAAGCTTCAGAAGAGGACACCGCGAAGTCAATGAATGGAGCGGCCGACGCCGAGCACCGGTATGTTCCGCTATCCATACACGTCCACCTGTGGCTGTTCAGGCAAATCAATCCAGAAATCCAGCCGACCATTCATCAGTCTATGCTGATCTGGAACGTAGACCCTACCAAAGGCTCTGAGACCGTTTTTTCCGTTCCGATGAGTATGAGCGGATCTTCAGCTCAAGATCTTCGAAGCTATCAGCGTCAACGATCCAGATGAAATCGTGTCTAAGGCGCTGGAAAGCTATCATGCACGTAGCCGACGCAGTCAGCTCCTCGACGCACGACGCTCCCCGTGCGATCTCGCTGCTCGAACGGCTGAGGGCCTTGAAGAACACGAAAGCTCATCGAGCTCGCAGCGGCTAAGCCGCTGTAAGCGCGACGAAACCGGCTCCCTTCGTGAATTTACCGTCGGCGCAAGCCTTGTCTCACAATGAAGGAGCAGGTCCGCGGCGGCGCGTCCCACCGAGATCGCCTGGTCAATATCTTTCTAGCCAGTATAGCTGCTGTTCGGCGCGCATAGCAGATCGATTTGGTCGCGGCGCATCTAGGTCGCCGCCCTTCTGATCAATTCGGCACGCGCCCGGTGCATGTTTGTAGCGGACCAATTGTCTGGCCCATTCTCGCGATCTGCCGATAAAGGCTTCGCCTACTGTTCGGTGCCCAAAGAAGTCAGGTTGGTCCTACTCGGCCGCGTCCATCAGGATTTCCGGATCGTCGCGCCTCTCATCGCGACCCAGAGCACTCTTCGCAACACGCGAAAGCCTCCAGGGCCGTGCTGGATCACGCCCGACGCGCTTGAATCGTACCCGACGTCATGTTGCAGGATTCGGCGCAAGCCACGACTGTTTGGCAAACAAGCTTGGCATTTCGGACGCGATCGGAACAACGTATGTCGCCTCTGGGCGGTCCCATGTCGGCGATTGACTGCTCGGTCCGGCGACACGGAGATGATGTGGTCCTCAGGATCGAGCCCCCCCGGAGCCCGATTTGCGGCTCTCCTCGACAACATCAAGAGCTGTCGAGCTGACGTGTTTCTGGAGGAAAGGAGGATGCTAGGCGCAGACATGGTGGTAGGCGGCAATCGACACCCAGAGAGAGGAGCGCCGGACTGGTCCTCCTGTACCCTGTTGTCGAAACCAGCGTGGCAAGGCACGGGCTTCATTCAAGGCATCTCGCCCAACGTCCAAACTCCGGTTGCGATCGTTTCAGGCAAGGCGCGACGCCGCGTTAGCTGCGCTCGATCTGCGGCAATTGCCTGCTCCGGCACCTGAAAGGACCAGATACATGACGGCATACCCTAGGGTCTTACAAGAGTTGCGTGTGGTTGAGCCCGGCCATCGGGTATTGGAGATAACCACGACCACCGGCTGCATCGTCAGATGTTCTTATTGCTCCCAGGACAAGTTTGCAGATCGCCAAAGGCCCGTATCCCAAGCCAAGCATCTGGGTGTTCAGGATTTCAAGCAATGTCTCTCACGCGTACCGACAGCTACTGGCATTAGTTTTTCCGGATATTCGGAGCCCTGGTTGCATCCGCATTGCAGCACGATGGTTGAGCATGCTTACGCACGCGGCCACGACGTCCGGATCTTCACGACCCTTGTTGGAATGAACGGGACTGACGTTCGACGCCTGCAAATGCTCCGGTTCAAGACTTTCGTCGTGCACGTTCCCGACGACGGCACTTATATGAACAGCCGCCTCGTCGGAAAAAACTACATCAATGTCATGCGCCGACTGATTGAGGCAAACATTCCCTCGATTCAATTTGTGATCCTGGGTAAAATCCATCCTGATCTAGCCGATGTAATCCCCGCCAAAAAGCTGCAACGCTTGCGGCCGCTGAGTAGCAGGCGAGGACATATAGATCCGAAAATGATCACCCCGCGGCAGCCGATCGCCGGCACTCTGACATGCAATGGGAAACAGCAACATCGGAATGTCCTTCTTCCAAACGGCGATGTTACTTTGTGCTGCATGGATTTTGAGCGGCGTCATGTCCTTGGGAATCTTTTGCGCGACGAGTACGAAGATCTGTTCGAAGGCCGGATATTTAGCGAAATCGCCGACCGCATGAACGGTACGGATGGCTTTCTGCTTTGCAGGACGTGTGAATTTGCCAAACCGGAGCCGGAATGCTGTAGGGCCCCTGCCCGCGCGCTGTGAGGAATGGCCATACCAATGGAAGCTCGCCGCACCAGCTGGACTAGCGCCAGAAGGCGGATCAGAGCGCGCTTCGGCGAAATGCACGAGCCGGGGCCTGCCCGTAAGAGAGCCCCGAGGATCGCCTATGTTCAACTGGTGCGACTGGAAGTGGTAGATGCTTTTCCGGCAGGATGACGAACGATTCGGCCTCGCGGTTGATCTCGTGCCTCTCGATTGATCCAAAAGCCCTTGCCGTCTTCAGTAATTCAACGAGCCGCTCTCCAATGGAAGTTTCGAGAGTACAAGAGAGCGTAACGGGCCTGCCCCACATGCCCGCCTTGACGCGACCAACGTTGCGCTTGCAATTCAGCAAGGTGAACAGCTACAGAACATTCCATCCACGATCGATCACAACGACATCGACTTGCGGATCGTCCCAAGAAAACCCGCACACGGCGGCGCCGGTACCATCAGCTCCCACAAACCCTGCGATGTGGGCATCCGACAAACTCGTTCGCCCGGAAGGTCATCACCTGCACATCGTGAGAGCTGCCGCAGAATCAACTGCGACATCTGCGCTGATCTTCCGCTCAATTAGATGCTCATAACGCAAACAGTTTTGGCCGACTGCCGTTCTCATGAGGAGAGGAACTATCCAGCAGAAGGGGCGATACGCTCTCCTCTCATCAATCGAAAACTCGGCCAATGGCAGACCGATCATCACGATGACAGGCCTGGGATCGTCGCGATCGCGAGCTGAGCGTTGGACCGAGGTCCTCGCATCGCATTTCAGTTCGAACCTCAGTTGAAGGATTTGTCATCCTGCGCTCTCCTTTTCGCGACGCGAACACACAGCATCGCCTTGGGTGCCGCCCTTGTTCGCTATCATTCTCTGTCTTGCTTGGGGGCCACGTCAGGTTTTGGACAGCCACCGCTAGTACCGAGGCGCCGAGACCGATGCAAGCGGAGACGCGACCATGAACCAATTTGACAATATCAACCCTGCCGATAATCGTCCCGCTGCGTCCGAGACAACCGTGGAACAACGGCAACCGCAACAAGCCCACTTTGAGCAGCAGCTGGCAGATGTACAACAGCTGGGGCCTATATATGCTCACAGTCAGCTTTACGATGTCACTCAGGAAGACGATCGCCTGATCCAGGCAGCGTCTGGTGCGGCCCTCGAGCGAGGACCACCGCCCGGGCCGACAACCATCAGCATTTACGATCGCCGCCTTCGCAAGTTGGCTGAGGCGCTGAAGAAGGATGGCAAATCAATAGCGGCCCTCGATGATGATACGCTGCTCGATTGCGCCAAGAAGCTGCTGCCAAACGATAAGATTATCGCCCCAGCATTGTTGATTGTCAGCCGCTACCGCAAGCCTGGCGCCACCCTTCGGATCACGACACACTACCGTCCATCGAACGAAGACGAACGCCTCATTAGGAAGGCCGCCGAGGCAGGCTTCGGTCGAGGGATCGACACGAAAACGGCCGGAAATTACGCAAGCTGCCTCCGGAAGTTGGCGTCAGCTCTCCGCCCCCTGTCCATTGCCAGGCTCAGTGTCGACACGTTGCGCGGTCACGCCGATACTTTGTTCCCGAAAGACAAGAAACTCCGCCACGCTTTGAACAGACTTCGCGACTATCGCGCGGTCATCGGGCAGGACAATTTGGAAGGACAAGGAGGTGGCTCGCATCCGCCAACTCAGCCGGCCGCGCGTTCGTCCATGCTGACTGTCGAGAACCAGCTTTTGGAGAATGCTGCGGATCAGGGCGTATTGCTGGCTGGCAATCTCAATGCTCCGCAGGTTTGGGGTGAAATGGATTTGGCCGCTCATTCTCCCCTACAAAGTGTCGCACAGGATGTGCTTTTCGACAACGCGGCGCGGAGCGGAGAGCGTGCGGTCTCCGGCTTCGATGCACCATTACTTTGGCAGGGAATGCGCGCCCCCGCTTTCTCGTCCGTACAGAGTTTTGCTCAGGAAGAGCTTTTCGATGCTACGGTTCGCGAGAGCCTGCTGGCAGCCGCGCCTTACGATCAATCGGCGCTTTGGCGAACGATGAGCTCAGCCTCCCGTTCGGACCTGCAAAGTGCCGACCAGGCGGAGCTTTTTAATGGCATTGATCGAGATGATTTGCTGCCAGGGATGACCTTCGATGCACCGGAACTGGCATCGCGGGTGAATCCGGTCGTCCCTTCGCCCGTGCAAAGCGCAGCCCAGGAGGAGTTTTTCGAAGCCGCGGCTTTGGAGGGCTTCGTGGTCGCGGACGATCTTGTTGTTCCGGAACTGGACTCTACTGCCAACCTGCCCATTGAAAGTGCCGGCCGAGAAGAGTTTCTCGATGCTGCAACCTCACAGCCGAACTCGCGATTGCTGAACCTTGCCTCTGAACAATACTTCGCACGCATGATGGACCAAGGCGGTGCCGCCCCGGCCACAACGCCACTTCCAGTCAGCGAAAACTTTGACGCTTCTTTGGTCGTTCCAGGTGACTTCTTCCACGGCAACCAGCCCGCGCCGGATATGATGCGCTCCAAATTGGGCCGTTGGGGTCTGTTACCGGACGCGACGCAGCCGGTGAAGACGTACGACATTCACGGTGAGCCCTATGCGGCCGTGTTAGGACCCGGAGGGCACAATGATATTCAGCTTATTCATCTGCGCTCTCTCGCCGTCGGCGACACGTTTGATGTTTCATTCGCCGTGCCGAAGGACTTTTCCCATCGCACCCAGCCGGCTCCCGACACGATGCTTTCTAAGTTGGGTAATTGGGACTTCTTGCCTGATGCGGAGTATCCGGTGATGAACTATGAGATTACCGGTGAACGCTACACGGCTGTGTTGGGACCGAAAGGGCCCAACGACGTTCAACTTATCCACCACCCTAGGTTCGCTTTGCGGGGTGAAGCTGCGCTTGCGACGCCGACGGCTCCCCCGCATACCTATGGCGGCCCTGTATCCGGGTTTAATCCACCCGCCACGCTCGAATTACGAAAGGACGCCCCTTCGACACTGGAGCCAAACCTTCCACTGCCGTCTGCGGCTTCGGCATGGAGCCATCAGCCGGCCCCGCAAATGCCTGAACTCGGAGAGTTGTTCGGCCCAGACTGGAGGCACGGCCCCCGAGAGGCTTCGCCTTTCGTGATCGACATGCTCCAAGACCTGGGCCTTCTGCCGAGCCAGGGCGTCCCCATGACCTGTTTTTTGATCCACGGTCAGCCCTACACGGCCGAAAGCTTACCCGGAGGCCGCATTCTTCTGTTTCATCGGCCGCAATTTGACTGAGTGAGGTGCTCGTTGGCACCTTGTACGGCTACTCAGGCCGCGAAATCACATCGAAGCGTTTGCTTTTAGAGAACTTAAAACCGCAAGCGCATCAGAGGAGAGCTCGGCAAACTTGTCTCCGCGAGCGCGGAGAAGACCTTCAAAGACGCCGCTGGACGGCTTCGCCTTCAACGTCGGTGACGGCCAACACGTCCTTCATATTGAGAATGTCGGCATAGAGATGGACGCCGTCCACGCGGTAGGCGATGTTCGTCGACAGGTTGGCAAGTTTGGTGTCCCGGACATACTCCTTGATTTCGATATCCTTGAGCGGCAACGCGTCGATCTTGGCGCCAGTGCGCTTTGTCGCTCGATCCTTATTCCAAATTGCGGCCTGCCTCTAAAGCTCCTGTCCAGCGCCGAGCGCCTTTTCGGTAATAAAATCGGATGCAACCGCAAATGGTGCGTCCCAGGAAGTTCCGCCAGCCCCAAACGGGAACAATCCACTAGGTTTAAGCCGGCTTTATAGAACGTATCAGGAACTTACGGGAGCCCTGGCCTAGCAAATGTCCACCGAGATCTGGGCCGCCGGGCGCGACCAGCACTTATCTAGATTATTCTTATCATTTTTTGACGAGAATCTTGCGGACGACGACAATACCCACATAATCTCTTCATAGGATGCAGAGATTATGCCGTATATTCACAACACTCCCGGCTGGCCCAATTTCAACTGGAACGTTCAAAGCATTGCTAATCGGCTCGCCGCAGTCCGCCACAAGCAGGGGCGCCTCATAGGCCGCATGGAGCGCCTAGGCTTCCTACTCAAAGCAGAAGCAACACTTCAAAGCCTCACCGAAGAAGTCGTGAAGTCCAGTGAGATCGAAGGCGAAGTCCTCGACCGCAACCAAGTGCGCTCGTCAATTGCTCGCCGATTGGGCGTGGACATTGGTGCGCTTACACCGGCTGACCGGAATGTCGAAGGCATCGTCGAAATGATGCTCGATGCCGCAGAAAAATATGCCGATGAGTTGTCAGCCGAACGCCTCTACGCTTGGCATGCGGCGCTCTTCCCCACCGGACGAAGCGGCATGACCAAGATCGTGGTCGGTGCCTGGCGCACCGAGAAGTCCGGGCCCATGCAAGTCATGTCTGGACCCATAGGGCGAGAGCACGTGCATTACGAGGCTCCCGCCGCCGCACGGCTCGAAAATGAAATGCGCGCCTTTCTGGCCTGGTTTAACAGCCGGGCTGACATGGACCTCGTTCTCAAAGCCGCAATTGCCCATCTATGGTTTGTAACCATACACCCTTTCGAGGATGGAAATGGACGCATCGCGCGAGCCATCGCCGATCTAATGCTGGCGCGTTCCGAGAACAGCACGCACCGCTTCTACAGTATGTCGGCCCAGATCCGTCGCGAAAGGAACGATTACTATGCGGTTCTCGAAAGAACCCAAAAAGGCGACCTGAATATCACCGAGTGGATTAAGTGGTTCCTAGATTGCTTGGACCGTGCCTTTGACGGGGCTGCGGGGGTCCTCGCCAGCGTTCTGCGGAAGGCTACTTTCTGGGACGAACATGCGGGAAAGCAACTCAATGAGCGTCAGCGGGCCGTTCTCAACCGGCTTCTGGATGGCTTCCATGGAAAAATGAGTTCATCCAAGTGGGCGACGTTGACAAAGATTTCCCAAGCGACGGCTTCGAGAGATATTCATGAACTCGTTGCACTCGGCATCCTGAAGAAAGACGCAGCAGGCGGCAGAAGTACCAGCTATTCTTTGATCGAGCCGAGGGTAGAAAGCTCATGAAGGACGATCAAGAAGAGCCTTTGAGAAGACTCTCTCCATGCGACTTGTCCGAACCATCGATTTCGTCAAGTTCGCCGAAACCAAGAATGCCGCCCTTCTTACGTTCTCCTCGGCTTGGATCATCGGTACGATCAACCTGCTAACGAGCCAGGCCAGCTTGCCACTTGGTTACAACGTCGCATTCTGCGCAGCGCTTCTTCTCTTCGCTGTGGGCGGTCTGGTTTGTATTCTGTCGTTTGTCCCGCAGGTGTTGGCTCAGCTTTTTCGAGACGGATGACGACTCCGTCAGCTTGCTGTATTGGGGCGCCGCGCCGAGCACACATTCAGGCGCTGCCTTCTTATTCCATATGCGAGGCGCTCCAAACCCTGAGGGCCCGGGGTGCCAGTCTGGTATCGACGAGTTTGCTCCAGGACTTGCCTACTTCGATCCAGCGGCATTTTCGCGCGGGCAAGGTCTCCAACACTTTTTGGGCAATAGGTGCGAGACTCGCAGCTTCGGAGGTTGGGTCAAGGCTAGCATCTGCAAGGATTTTCACGGCGGTCTCTTTGGATCGCATCCACGCCGCTTCGGTGAACCTGCTCTCCGAGAAATACTCGAAACAGGTGCGAAACGTCAGAGCACGGCCGATGACCTTATGGTTTGGTAATCCCGTCTCACTGAGCCATCGGCGCAAATGGTCGCACCATTCCTTGTTGCTGAAGTCGAGAAGATTGCCACCTTCGAAAATCAAAAGCGCCGCCATGCCGGCGATTTCACATCGCACGTCTTCATCTTGTTTTTCGAACCATTCGCGGATTGCCTGCAAGGGCGTCCTCGGCATCTCGGCCGCGCCGGTCCGTTTGAACGGGACGACGTTTTCCAGTGGGGGCATGCGCGGCCAAGGCTTCCCCTTTGCGTCCCATAAGACCCAACGCTCTGCGATCGCTTTTGCTTCTTCCGGTGATCTGGTCCGCCAAAGCTCCTTGAGCGCCTCGTCGACGTAGTATGAAACATCCGCCTTCAGGCCGCATGTACGCGCGATTGCTGCTAGGCGGCCGGCGTCAAGGAGCCGGGCCGCGAAGTTGTTCTCTGCGTTCATTTTCCGAGGTCTTTCGCGCCCTCTCCAGCGCGTCCCGTTCATTCTGCTCTAAGCGCACTACAAACCCGCTATTCACGCCGTTGAAAGTTAGCGGCGACGTGACAGAACGTCCGTCGGTATCGGCCGAGCAGACGCCGTCTGCCTTATGTCACGCGCCGCTAACTTCAGTGGCCAGCCACGGCCGCAACTTGCGAAGTAGCCATGCCCGGAAAGCCCCTAGGCATGGCTAGGGGTATGCATTCTTTGTGCCAAGCAATAGTCGACAGTCTGGATGACGTTTGTGTTGGGTTTGTCTGCTTCCCGACATACTAAGGTCTCGATCCTAGCAGTGGACCTTGTCGGCAGCGGGCTCATCTTTGCCGTCTCCGCAACCACGCGAGCGACGTCGCTGGTGGATCAAAAGGCCCTTCTGTTTCGCTATTGGCGCTTTATCGGCACCCCTGCAACAACGCTGGGATCCCTCATGGTTAGTTTAGTCCGTCCGGTTCGTACAAAATTCCTGCTCCAAGCAGGTTGCGGTCACTCTTTGACACACAACCTGCGTTCCAATCATCTCATTAGCAGCCTGGCCATTTGTGATTGTGCTTTCTATCTCAGGCGTCTTCAAAATCTTCCGACAACGACGGCAGTCTAACGTCGCCGGTACGTGCATACGAGAGAGATGCACTGACACCCAGTTAGGACAATTTTCATTCGTCGAATTTTGGACATCTTAATGAGCGTATCGCGTGCGGAGACCGACTCTAACAAACAGATCATTCCTTTCCGAGGAAGGTCACTTCTTTACTTTCTTCCATCGCCAAAACGGGGATGACTGGCTCTCAACTTTTGAGGAGGTCGATCGGCGCCGTGTTGTGGTTGCCTCAATCGAATAAGTAATCTATCGAGTTGGCGCGTCGGCTTCGCCGACTGGGCTCTACGCGCTACGCGCGCCGAGCCTCCCATCCCGGCTTCACGCCCCTCGCGCGCGGCTCCGCCCCGGCGCCCACAAGGGCTCTGTGCCCGCCGCGGCCATCTCCCCAGCTTCCGCGCTGCGCTTGTGCAGGCTGAGTGATCCCCTCGGCAACGTCGTCCCTGCGTGCGCCCCCGGTCTCAGTGGGCTTGGCATGACGATTCAGCGTGGAAGTCTGCGCTGAATCGTTACCCCAAAAGGAAAACTGAAAAATCAAGAATTGCGTTCAAACGAAAGCTTAAGGCGTACAAACGCACCGCGGTAGTCGCGGCACGATCTTAAGCGGGATGGTTCAATCACTGTGACTACATTTGGAAGCACGAAACTCTCAGATGAAAGGACCAAAAAGACGCGGGATGCATGATACGAGCGCATTGTGGGGCGGCTGAGGAGTAAGCGTCATCATCGCGGGCCAGCAGTTTGATCGGGTTGAAAATAGTCCTCACCGGATCGCGGATCAGGGTGCGGACGTACTTTGGAAAGGCCCGTCTGGAATGTTCAAATGACAGGCCCGTCTCCGAACAATATGAGGATAGCCGGAACCGCCGATCTTCCGACAACTGAGGTTCAATGAGGATCGATGGCCGTCATACGGTACCTTAAGACAGCAAGTTCGTGCACTCGATGCAGCTCAGGAAAAGACGGCCAGAAACAATCTGGCCGTCTCACGATCGAAAAGCGCGTCCCCCTGCGCTGTTCTCTTCGTTTACCAGATGAACTTAGCGCCATCCGGCAGTTCGCAGATGAATTCGCCCTGGTTCACGAGTTCGGTGGTCCCGACGACAAGCTTCGAGGCCCGCACCGTGAGCCTGCCTTCGCGGCTGAGGCTATGGCGGATGTACTCGGTCACGGCATGTCCGGAGCTGTCCACCGTTTGGTGGGCATTGGCGAAGCTAATGCCGTTCTGGGTGGTCACCCTGAAGGCATTGATGACCAGACCAGCCTGAGTTGCCGACGCAGCCTTGCCACCCTCCGCGGCTGTACAGCGGCTCATGTCCAGTACGAGCTTCACATTCTTGCCGGTCTGCAGGGCATGGAGCACCTCGGTGTATTTCGGCGAAGGCTCATCGGCTCTCGCCATCGTGCTCACGCCTACGGTCGAAAGCAAGGACAATACGATGGCCAGTCCTTTGCCAGTACACTTCATACGCTCTTCTCCCTCGATAAGTACCACAGATCGTACGTTGCAAGACGTCGTGTCAGCCGATTGGCGGATTCGAGACATCAAGCGCGCCTGCGACAAAGACAATTTGCCGCAACTAGACGCAAGAGGTTGTGACGGCTATTCCGACGTCACAACCTCGTAGGTCAGGTTTGCTAAAGCGGCTCGCCCCCGTGCGAAATCGACTAGACGATTTGATCGAGCGTCGGCAGCTTGGAAACCAAAAAACGGTGACCGGTCGCGCTCGTCCATTGCAGGTCCGACGGCCGAGAGGATGCCGTTCTTACATCTGTGTGAGCAAACGACTTGAAAAGAACACGTCGGCCTCGCATCCGCCAGCTTGTCCATGTGATACCCGGGCAAGGACTGCTGCCCCAGACGGCGTGCCCGCAATGAGGTGGTGGAGCGAACCTGGCGCGGCAGTCCGAACAAGCTCAGTCAAGGGACCCGATCTCGGCCCATTCGAAACAGCAACGACAGAGAGCACAAGACAGCGCCGACTTGTGATCCCTGGTTTTGCGTGCCTTCCTTCTGGCTGACGATCGCCTCACTGACCAAATCCGTCCGGCTCCCTCAAAGGTCAAGGCAAATGGCTTGCTTCCTGGTCCGTCAGCTTCTCGAAAGCTGCGCCTGCAATAGTCTGCGCCAATAGCCGGGACTCGAATGGAGACACAAATGAATGTTGATCCCCGGAAGGCCGCCGACACTCCATGCGAGGTTCACGACGTGCTGCAGCAGCCGAGCCGGATCGACAGGCAATCAGACGAGCTTAGCGTCCAGACCAGCGCACCCGCACACAGTTCCGAAAATCAAGCAAGCTTTGAGCAGCAGCTGTATGACCTGAACCTCAATGACCAGGATTCGGTTTTGCCAAGGTCGGATTCAGTCTCGTCAGTGGCAATATCGCATGTCCGTAACACGGCTCGGGATCACTCTTCCGTTGGATACCCGCTAGAGCGCTATCCTCTGGAACGGGCGCGCCAAGCTGGCTGGCATATGCGCGGCCAGACAACGACATCTGCCTTCGTATCGTTGGTCGAGGATCCGGAAAAACTCGCCGCTTCGCGCGACCCTTGGGCATGAGCGATCGCCAACCATGCGGACGCGCTGCACACCTACACGGTACCGAAGTCGGCGGTCTGGACGCCTGACGACGTGCTGGCAGCATCGGTCTTGGAATGAATGCCGAAGATCCGGAAAACGTCGACGGCGACGTCGATTTGATGTGCTCACTCGGCAGAACTCCAACCCGAGAGACTGAGCGCCTGTTCCTGGGCGGCAATTTGGAGAGTTACCGAACCGCAAGCGAAGCCAATCCCTACAAGCGCGGGAGTAATGAATAGATAATCTGTCGACCGCGCCATTTGGTAGGTTCGTTTGGGTTCATGCGCCGAGACAACCGCCTCAAGGTAGACCTGGAGCACGACACATCTCACGCGTTACAATTTGAGCATAGGGCATGGCGTGACCGATGTCTGATCAACTCGCCGATCGAACGGGGCAGCCCTCTACGCAATGCGCAACAGGCGGTTGAGGATTCCGAGAGGGAAAGTCGCATTTCGACGGTCGGGAGGAGCCGGCCGTTCGGGCATCCTGGTATCTTGGCTGCGTTCTGACATCGCACGGCATCTATTTGTTAGTGGACATCACGCGTGGCCGGAGGCGTGATGAGGTAAGCCGCTGAACGCGAAGCATCGCCCTTTTAGCTAGCTCGACCTGACATTGAATGGGCGATCAACACTTTGGCCGCGATCGCATCAGCTATTCACTCGTCTCCGGCAAGCGTACTGTTGCAGCCGGTCCGATCCGTCACCTGGATGCGTTCCATCAAAACAATCGATTTTGCTGGGGACGGCTAAACGTCTCATAGTCGACCGCGATCTATGGAGGCAGCATTCAAAAATGACGTCTGGCAATCGCTTCTCTTCTCAATCTCTTAATGGTCAAATTGGTTCGCGATCGCTCGTCCGCATCTCGGCTGTTAGCCCATGACCGTCACGTGAACGCATACCCGCCCCGGTCTTCCCGCAAAATTGCCACGCATGTGGCGGATCCGTAGATCGTCCGATCGTGACGCCCTGGCTTTGCTCAAAGCCTGGCACGAACGACTGACTCTTCGTGCACATCCATGGCTCTGACGCCAAGCTTGATCGGACGGCGAAACGGTCACGACCTGGACAGCGCGAGACAGACCGCCACGCGAAGGTCGATGGTCCAGTCCAAACTGTGTCACCATTAGCTCACAAGACTTTCGAGTTTGATGGCACCGCCACAAGCATCGAAGGCACTTGAATCTCACCTAGCGTCAGATTGTAGGATTTCCGACAGTCTCGCGACAGAATCTGCTCGCGTGAACTCTTCCCGACAGGCAGCAAGAAATGCGATCGTCTCAAAAACTCAATGCTCGGTGGCTCCGCCTCGTTAAGCTACTCGATGGCTTCTCTTCGGAGCGCACATCGTGCATCGCCTCTGCGCACAGCAGAGGACGAAGCGCCCCACGCGTAGCCAGGGCAGGACCCAGCGAGCGAGAAGAACGGGGGCAGTCGCAATTTTGCTCATGCCGGTCACGCACCGAGTTGGAGATCAAATCATTCATTCGCCGTTCATCCTGTGTGACGACACGGTGCCTACGTAAGCACTTCAGGCGATGCGCGATGGCAACACCGGACTCGATCCGTTCTTCGTTCGCAGCATTCGCGCCGCGGCGGCGTGGGAGAACTTCGGCGCGTCCGAACTTCGGGACGCTTGGCATCTCGCGTGGCAATCACCGACCAGCGAGAGGATGTCTATCAGGCCGATAGACGTATTGATCTTTTGTCATGCGTCTCGGCCTTTCCAGCAATCGGCTAGATGCAGATCGCGTGAACCGTCTTAAAAGCGCGGGAACACTTGCATTGTCGTGGCTTGACGACACTACGGGCTCAACGCCTAGCAGGAACTGACCGCGGATTAAGACGAATTGGGGGAGTTTCCAAATGTCAGCTTCGCTAGTCTGTTCGGCCAATTCAGCCGCTCTCGCCTGCGATTTCGTTTCGCTCGTGCGGTTTGGCGCAATCGTTCCCGCAGGCGGTCTCGGCCCACAGATGCATCAGCGCGCTGCCAAGGCTTTCAACCTTGTTGGAAATCGCAGAGCTGTTGCCGACATACAGGATCTTTTGAACGGTGTCGCCGGCGGACGCGATGCGCGGCAGGTCGCCTATCCGATAACGGTAGACCGGCAGACATTGATCGCCTGTCACTATGCTCAACCCTGGCATCTCCGACTTTTCGAATTCACGTCAAAGCGGTCGCCTCTCGGATCCACCGAGCCTCATGGTCAACCGTGACACGCTCAAGTCCTGCCGAGGATGGACGAGAGGCAATGAATGCGAATTCTCCTGGTTGATCATCATGCGGACTTTGGCCGCGCCGTGAAGGAAGCGCTCTTGAATTGCGGCTTCGCCGTTGATGTGACGCGCACACTGGATGAGGCGTCGGCCGCGCTGGAATGCGCGAACTACCACATGGTCCTGCTCGAATCTGTCTTGCCCGACGGAGACGGACTGGATTGGCTGAAGCAGTTGCGGCGCGAGGGACGATCAATGCCGGCGATGATGATGAGTAGTCTCAATGATCTCAGCCGCCGAATTGCAACTTTCAATGCAGGTGCGGATGATTTCCTGCCCAAGCCCGTGTCTATCGACGAACTCATCGCCCGCATGCGAGCCATTCTGCGACGGTCAACGCAAATGACGGCGCCGGTGGTGACATTCGGCAATCTGCATTTCGACCCGATCGCAAGGCAAGTCTCGGTTGGCGGCCGGATACTGAGAATTGCGCGACGCGAAGTCTGCATTCTCGAACATCTGCTCAACCGCGCCGGCCGCACCGTGCCGCGCACATCGCTGGAAGATAGCTTGTATGCGTTTGACGACGAGGTCTCGACCAATGCGCTGGAAGTCGGGATCTATCGCTTACGCGCGCATTTGAACCAGGCCGGTGCGACGCTCAGGATCAAGACCGCGCGCGGGGTCGGCTACACCCTTGAACTCGTCGGCGCAGCATCGGCTGCCTAGCAATCTAACTTGAAAGCAACAATCCCTTGAAGGTCGTCAAGAATGCTGCCGGCGCCAATCTGCCGCCGATGGCCATCATCTCGCAACGCTCTGCCGCTCTGCCCCGCTTGTGCTACGTCCTGTGCGGACTTGCTCTGCTATTTCCACTTGCTGGCGCAGCCGAGACAAAACGGGACGGCAAAGGAGAGCCGCCACGTGCGGCGCCTGGCAGCACCACCGGCACGCTCAACCTCACCTCCTCACAGGGCAAGACGGTTCATCTGATTGCGCCGGCAGCGAGCATTTTTGTTGCCGACCCGGCGATCGCCGATTACCAGGCGCCATCGAGCAGCACGATATTCGTATTCGGCAAAAAATCCGGACGAACCAGCCTGTTCGCCTTGAACGAGAACGGCGAGGCTCTCGCCGAGCTGCGCGTCGTTGTCACCCAGCCGATCGAGGACCTGCGTGCCACGCTGAAGGCTGAGATCGGCGATTATCCGATCCAGGTCAGCTATACCCCACGCGGCGCAATCCTTGGCGGTACGGCTCCCAACGCCGATATCGTCGAGACGGCCAGGAAGGTGACCGAGCAGTTTCTCGGTCCGGGTGCGCTGGTCGTCAACAAGATCCAGGTGGCAGGTTCGCTGCAGGTGAATCTGAGTGTGCGGGTGGCAGAAGTCTCCCGCAGTGCCGTCAAGGACCTCAATATCAACTTCACGGCTTCCGGTCCGAACGGCGCTTTCCTTGTCACCGGAAAAAGTGGCGGTTCCGGGCCGGCCCGTGGCGGCGGCACGATCGGCATCGGGTACAGCGCTGGCAATACCAACCTGAGCGCTGTTCTCGACGCACTCGCCAGCGAGCACCTCGCCTCGATCCTGGCTGAACCGAACCTGACCGCCATGTCCGGGGAATCCGCAAGTTTTCTGGCAGGTGGCGAATTTCCAATTCCGGTGATGCAGGACAACCGGCAAATCTCGGTCCAATTCCGACAATTCGGAATCAGCCTGGAGTTCGTCCCGACCGTCCTCAGCAATAATCAGATCAATATCCATGTGAAGCCTGAAGTCAGCGAACTGTCGAAAGAAGGCGAGGTCAGCGTCAACGGAATATCGGTGCCCGGTCTCTCCACGCGTCGTGCCAGTACTGTCGTCGAGCTTGCCAGCGGTCAAAGCTTCGCCATTGGGGGGCTCATCAGGCGCAATTTCAGTACCGACATCGGCACTTTTCCTTGGTTAGGAGATGTTCCGATCCTTGGTGTGCTGTTTCGCTCCTCTTCATTTCAGAAGCAGGAGACCGAACTGGTCATCATTGTCACTCCCTACATCGTCCGACCGGGATCTGGCCCGGGCAAGATGAGCGCTCCAACTGATCGCATCGGACCGCCTTCGGACGCAGGGCGCACCCTGACCAATACGCTGGCTGGTTCATCGAAGGGCCGCGAGGCGGCGCCCGCCACGGCCAGATCGGGTGCGACCTTCGGTGCCGGCTTTATCATTGAATGAGGACTGCCAATGACCTTGCGACACCTATGTCTTTTGATCGCAGTTGCGGCGGCCCTTGGCGGATGTGCAAATAGTGCTGCGATTTCTTCCGGATCGGCTGGACAAGCGGCCCGGGTGGAGCAGAGGACCAGTGTCCTGCTGCTTCAAAATCTTCGTCGCAACGAGAGGTACAGCCTGCGGGATTTCATTGCCAATGCCAGCCGCGGCCGGCGCGATGCACTCCAACTCGACGTCGCCGGCTCACCGCGGCTCGTAGCGCAGGTTGCCCATGAGGCGCGCGCGATGGGCATTGCCCCCTACAATATCCGCCTGTCCGCCTCTCCCGTCGATCAACGCGCGCATTTCGGGGTCCGGATCGAGGCAATTACCTACGAAGCACATCCTGCCGTCTGTCCGCCGCTCGCTGTCACCGGCCCTTCTCTAGGCGACAATTCGTTCGATCCAACGCTTGGCTGCTCAGTCCGCAATAACCTCGCAGTCATGGTCAACGATCCTGGCGACCTGCTAGGCAATGGCGCCGTCATGCCGACCAGCGGTGATCGTGCAGTGCTTCCCATCACAGCTCGTGGGACCGCGGCGACGGGCAATCGCAGCAATTTGGAGGATGGAACCCAAAACAGGAGTGCGCCAGGAACCCAATAAGCGGCTCGCAACATCCGGGCAGGACGAACGACGCTGGGCACTCTGGTTTCCATATCAGTCTTGCGATGGGCGGACGAGGCTCCTGGCATCCTGTCTTTGCTCGGCCGTTGTTTTTGGATCGCGCAGCTTGTACCAGGTTCTGCGACAATAGGGTCTTTGCCCGTAGGTCTGAGCGTATCGACGCTATACAAGGCCGGCGGCAAACACCGCCTTTGCGACCCTCTCGAAACAATCCATCGGAACGGCCTTGCCCATCACACCTTTACGGATCAGTTGACGCGCCAACACATGATCCTCGACAATGCTCAGACGCTGGGCCCGCGCCTGCGCCAGTAACTTTGACGCCACCTCGCCTTCACCGCGGCACACCAGCACCGGGACGCCTGTCTCGCCCCGAACGTAGCGCAGCCCAATCACCGCCGCCGGCCCACTCAGTATTAAGGTTGCTCGGTGGATTCCCAGCGGAGACTCGTTCGCCGACTCGCGACGGAGCCTGCGGTGTTCACCCTTGATATGCGGATTACCATCCTGTTCCTTGGACTCGCGCTTGGCCTCGCTCTGCGTCATGCGCATGTCGCGCAGGAATAACCAGCGCTGAATGAGCAGATCGGCCAGCCCACCAATCAGAAAGGCGCCGGCAGCAATCGCTATCAGTACTTTCAACTCGTTAAATACAAAACCAAGGCAGCTTAAATCGCACACCGGCAAATAGACCAGCGCTCTCCAACCTGCGAGCACAGTGAAGACGAACGTGGCACCCAGAACCAATACTTTGACGAGGGACTTTCCAAGCTCGACAAGCGAGCGCTGGGAGACAATCCGCTTCAGCCCTTTGACCGGATCCAATTTCTCAAAGCTAGGTTTCAGCGGCTCGACGGAAATCGTCAACCCGCCGCCGGCCAAGACGCCGGCCAAGATGGCCGCAACCAACGCCGCACCCAGGATGGGAGCTACGGCTGCCATAGAAAGGTCCATCAATCCGACCAACGCCTGCCGGACCGCGCTGTTGAACGGCTGGCCCTGCAGCTTGTCGATGAGCCGCACGGCTTCGCGCCATGCGTCTACGATCGGGCCCGCCCTGAAGCACAGGCAGCCGAAACCAGCGCAAAGGCTTGCCGCGGTCACAAAGTCGGCGCTGCGCGGGCTCTGCCCTTTCTTACGCGCGTCCCTCAGCTTCTTGTGACTTGGTGGAAGCTTTTTCTCTTCACTCGTGTCGTTCATTTCAAGAACTTCTCGAGCCACTCCAGCACACCGTCGAACTGAACGATCTCGGCTCCCATATATTCGATCAGGAAGACGGCGTAGCTCACCATGATGATGCCAAAGGCGGCATTCTTGATAGTCGGTGAGAGATCGTTCAGCTTGATTTGCGGCGCAAAGCGCCCGAGCAGCATGAGGGATACGTCAATCAGAAGCAGCAGAGCCAGCACGGGCCCGGCGACCACGAGGGTCGTATGCATGATATGGTCGAGCAGCTTGATAAATTCCATTGCTCCCTGCTGGGTCAGGGGCGGTAGCAGTCGATACACGGGCCAGATCAGATAACTTCCGTAAAGGCATCTGACCATTGTCTGCAGGCCCCCCGATACAACGAAGATCGTAACCGCCGCAGTTCCGAGAAAAAGCCCCATTGCGGAGGTTTGACTGCGTGTCGCAGGATCGTCTACCTGGCTTGATATGCCGCGCTGGGTATCAATGATGTCACCAACCGCTTGGATGCTCCAAAGTGGTATGCTGAGCAGAAAGCCGAACAATAGGCCGATAAATATCTCCTTCATACCGAGGAGCGCGACCGCAATCATTCGGGTGCCGGGATCCAGCGTCTGCAAGCCGCTCTTGATTTGCATCAAGCAAGGCAATCCAATCACAACCGTCGCGCTTGCGCGGATCATCCCGCTAATGTGCGGCCGCGTGAATACCGGATGAACCAGCATAATGCCAAGCGCCCGGGCCGCGCCAAGTCCGGCCGCAACGACGAATTCGACGGCAGTCTGAACCAGACTTTGTGTCTCGGTGGGTGACAACGCATCCATTTGAGCTCAGCTCGCCGCTCGCTTCAAGCCAATCTAATCGCCCGTGCCTCGCCATGATGCGAGTCGTCAAGAACTCTGCTGGTCATCCACCTCGTGTCCTAGCGGTTGCAGAGAGACATACCTAGCCGGTCACTTGCGCTTCAACTCTCCGCAGCTACGGCTGTCCGCCAATAAGGTATGACCATTTCAAGATAGGACCCGCCGAATAGCGCCGCTGCAAGGCAGGCAAGCCAAGCTCCTTCGGCTCTCACCGGCCGCAGGGCGGTTCTGATGATCTGGAGCTTCGGAGCTTCCATCAATTGAACAGTTTGCGGCGAACGGTCTCGGGCG
This sequence comes from Bradyrhizobium sp. KZN70725, assembly GCF_055264925.1. Taxonomy (NCBI): domain Bacteria; kingdom Pseudomonadati; phylum Pseudomonadota; class Alphaproteobacteria; order Hyphomicrobiales; family Nitrobacteraceae; genus Bradyrhizobium; species Bradyrhizobium sp. KZN70725. The sequence goes on along the minus strand of NZ_JBUYWT010000035.1, from coordinate 63,458 downwards.
GCACCTTCATCGCGGCATGATCCATCAGGACGTCAAAACCGTGCGGCCGCTTGAGACACAGCGGTTCGCCTGTCCCCCTGGTTGATAACTCGCCGGGTTAGACATCGAGGGCCAGGCCTTACTGCAGGTCATTCCATTGTGAGCAAGATTTGAATTGAGTGGATGTCAATTTCAGATGAGGTCATTCTTCCTCCGAAGGCCCATCGAGCCGAACAGGACAGTTCGGATATCTATCTGTCCCATGCTAGTGAGGCGAGCTTTCGGTAAGCTGACGAAACTCGCCTCTTCTGGTCATGTTTCACAATGGGGACAGACAAACGCGACGCCATAGCTTTATGGCTTGGTCACACCTTGCGATCCCCGCACTAATACCTCGCTGTGAGCGCGGGGAACTCAGTGAATATATGCTGGGCTTGCTCGATCAGCGGCGCGCTCAGCACCGGGGCAAATAGAACGAGCACCGCGACGACGACGAGGAGCTTCACTGTCAGTGGCAAGGTTTGATCCTGCAGCTGGGTTGCTGCCTGCACGATGCCGATGCCCAGTCCGGCCACGAGGGCTGCCAGGAGCGGCGGCAGAACCCAGATCATGAACAGGACAAGTGATCGGCTCAGGTGGGTGAGGATGCTGGCTTCGTCCATCTCAACCTCCGGGCATTGCGTAGCTTAACACCAATCCGTGCATGAGCCGCGACCAGCCGTCGATTGTAACGAACAGAAAGAGCTTGAAAGGAACGGATATCATTGTTGGCGACACCATTGACATGCCCATGGCCATCAGAATTGTCGTCACGATCAGATCAATCGTGATGAACGGAAGATAGAGAAGGAAGCCGATCTCAAATGCACGCTTAAGTTCCGAGATCAAAAAGGACGGCACGAGAATTGCTAAATCATCGGCTGATGCGTTGCCGCGCATCTCATCCGACCAGATATGTTCCGTCGATGACAGGAAGAACGTGCGCTGCTCCTCAGTGGTGAACTTTTTGAGGTGGGCGCGCAGCGGTTCGCTGCCCTCCTTGGCGGCAGTCAACCAGTCGTCGGCGGTCTGGTAGCGAAGTTGCGGATCGGTCACGCGGTTGTAGGTCTGCTCGAACACTGGAGCGCCTATGAACACGGTAAGAATCAATGCAGCGCCATACAGGACGATATTCGGTGGTATGGACTGAGTCCCGAGCGCGTTGCGAACCAGGAAGAGAACGACAGAAACCTTTATGAAGGCGGTCGTTGTGACGACTACGAACGCCAGCAGGCCAAGGCCGACCGTCGCCGCAAGAAGCGCAAGGATGCTCGGTTGAATGTCAACCATTGACTGCCAACCTGCTACGTAAGCGGATCCCAAGCGCCTCACCGATGCGCACGATGTCGCCCCGGCCGATCAATTGACCGTTGGCTACAATATCGACTGGACCGTCCAGGGGCCGCCCAAGTTCGAACACGTGTCCCTCATTGATGCTTCTCAACGTACCCAGCGGGATAGGCCAGCGGCCGCATTCGAAGACAAGCGTGATTTCAACACTGTCGATGTCGGCTTCCGAGGGCGGGATTGCTTGTTCCGTTTGGGGGCGTATCGTCATATCTACATACCTTAGAGGATGGGGCTGCAGGCGGAATGGTCCGCGAAGGACAAGTCTGTCGTCCACGGCCTGCGCCGGCGCCCACAACTTGTCCGCCGTGAGGATCAGCTGGCTATGGGCAAAGGGAATGACGTCGGGCAGCAGTGCGTCGCCGGGCTGTGCTTGGCGAAGTAGCCTGACCGGCGCCCGCAGCGAGCCGATCTCTGTCGTAATCACGACCGGCAATTCCGACGAAATCTTGCCTTGCTCTCGCGGTAATTGGCCAATCAACTCGCCTAACGAGCGAAACGCAGAAGGAATCAGACCGTCAAGCGGCGCGAACAAGAACAGACGGGCCTTTCCCGCCAGCGCTCCGATGGCAACATCGAGCTCCAGATAGGGGTCTTTGGCCGTTGCGTCTTCGATGCGGATCAGCTGCACATTCGATGCGAGCACGTTCTCTAATCCAACGATCCAGGGTGCCAGTGCAAGCTCGAGAACGAGCGAGCGGGTTGGGTCGGAAGGTAACGTAAGGCCCTGCTGGACCGTTGAAATCAGTGTCTCGACGAGAAGGCGAGGCAAGGACAAAACAGCTGTCCCGCCGCCGGCGCAAAATACGCAGTCGAGCATCGACATGTCATATGGCTCCGCCTGCCAGACAAGCCGGCTCACACGGATGGATAGTGGCTTGTCGCCAAGGCGGCTCTGCAAGATGGTACGCCGTGCGGCAATCTCGTTGGCCCACGAGACCACTTCATGCGCCAGCTTCACCGCTGGCTGAAATAGTGCGGGTTCAGCCACGGCACTTACCGACAGGTTGCACCGGCGCAGTTCGCGACGTCATAACAGAACCAGCCATTAGAACGCCCCGCCGATCGTCTGGCTGCGCGAACCACCCTGATATCGGAGCAAAACCTCATCGTCGGCGTCGATTTCGACCGCAAACTCCGAACGGACGGCAGTCGCGCGCTGGACATTGCCCTCAATCTCTTGCCATTTCTGGCTCGCCGCCGAGCGCTCGGCCCATACTGCCCGCGCCTTATTCACCGCCAGCTGGGCCTCCTCGTGCGCAATGCGTGCCTGCACAAGCGCCTGACGCGCTGATTCGATCTCTGCTGCCAGTCGCCCAATGACGAGGTGACACCGTCGATCGAGTTCGGTCACGGACGTTGTCTCGAGCTGCGCCAGTTCCCGATAAAGTTCAGCTTCGACCTTGGCGCGATGCTTCTGCGCGGCTTCAAGACCCTCAGACGCCCGCTGCAGCGCGTCGGCTGCAATTCGGCGCTTGGCTTCCATGTTCGACAATTCACGAAGCGCGCTTCGCTCCCTCATGTCTTTCACCAGCCGCAATTTCGACGCTTGCACGGGATTCAGGCCGTGAGACGCGACATCCATGAAACGGTCTCCTCAAAGCTGGACGGTTCGTCCTGTCCCTGGCGCAAGAATGCGCGCAGTTCCTCGATTGAATCGATTGCCCGATCAGTCAGTGGGTCGCTGCCGGGCTTGTATTCACCGACCTTGATCAGAAACTCAGCTTCATTGTAGCGCGAGAGCAGGTCGCGGAAGACGGAGGCCGCCTTGCGATGTGGCGCGGAGACGACCGCATCCATGACACGACTTCGGCTCGACAGCACATCGATGGCGGGAAAATGCTCGCGCGAAGCCAGCGCGCGCGAAAGAATGATATGACCATCGAGAATGCCGCGCGACTCTTCGGCAATCGGATCGCCCGTGCCGTCACCTTCGACAAGTACTGTATAGAATGCCGTGATGGAGCCCCGCTCCCCCATACCGGCACGTTCCAACAGACCGGGCAGCAGCGCAAAAACGGAAGGAGGAAAGCCGCGTCGGGTCGGAGGTTCTCCCGCGGCGAGGCCGATTTCGCGCATCGCACGGCTAAAGCGCGTCAGCGAATCCATCATTAGCACGACCTGCAGTCCTTGATCCCGAAAATACTCTGCGAGTGCGGTCGCCATATGAGCGCACTGCGCCCGCTCCATTGCGGACCGATCGGATGTCTCAACGACAACGATCGTGCGCGCAATGGCATCTCCAATATGACGTTCAATGAATTCACGCACCTCGCGGCCGCGCTCTCCTATGAGTGCAACTACTGTGACATCAGCGGCCGCCCCTTTTACAATTTGCGACATCAGCGTCGACTTACCGCACCCAGCATCTCCATAGATTCCGATCCTCTGACCTTCGCCACACGTCAGAAGCCCATCCAACACGCGAACGCCGAGAGGAAATGGCTGCTCGATGCTACGCCGTTTCATCGGGTTGGGTGCCCTGCCGCGGAGCGGACAAGTGTGGACCGTCTTTATGGGCCCCTTGGCGTCGAGTGGACGGCCGAAGCTGTCGATCACGCGACCGAGCAGGCCGGGCCCGACTGACACTTCCTGCATGCGCCCGGTCGGGACCACTTCCGCGCGGTGTGACAGGCCTACCATATCGCCGATAGGCGTCAGCAGAACCCCATCCGGCAACAAACCGATGACTTCGGCCTCAAGCGCCCATCCGGATGCGTGATCCTGCAACAGGCAAAGTTCTCCGACACGGGCCCCTGGTAATACGGCATGAAGTAACGTGCCGATCGCCCGCGTGATCCGTCCCCGCACAGCACGCGTATCGACATCCTTTGCTGCGGACCTTACAGACGCCAGCGCCGCATGCAAATCTCCTTCTCTGGCCGCTTGACCAGGGCCTGATCGTTGCATCGTCACGATTCGCCTTCCTGGGAGGACGGATCAAGGCTGAGACGCAATTTGCGGAGCTGTGCGGCAAGTCCTAAATCCACATTGCCGAACTCGCTCCACAGAACGCACTGGTCAGGCCCCATAGCCGGGTCCGGATCAATTCTGACTTTCGGCCGACCATCCGTCCCGTCGAACGCCTCGAATTCATGTCTTAGTGCATCAGTGTTCACAGGAGACACGTGAAGGCATACTTCTGCGCTGCCATATCTTTGCTCGACGGCGTGACGAACGGTTCTTACCAGCATCTCGCCGGGATCAAAGGAGCCCAACAGGTCGGTCAATATCTCAAGGACGAGCTGTGGCAACTCCTGCTGCAGAACGGCTTTTCGCCGGGCCACATCGGAAGCAGCTCGGGCGATTAGCTGTGCCATTTCGTCCGATCCTGACCTAAGACCCTCGCTGTGGCCGCGCTCCCGCTCTTGCTGATAGGCTTTGCTTGCCCAGCTGCGAACCTGCTGCAGATATCGGTCGGCCAGCGCACGCGTCTGCACCGCATCGTACCAAATGCCGAGTTCCGCGGCTGGTACGAGTGGACCAACCGGCCGTATCCGCGGTCTATCTGGCTGGGCTATCTCATCGGCCGTCATGCCGCTGGCGCCTCGCTGGCCAAGTGGGCTACCACCAAAGATAGCAAACGACCCGCTGCGCTGTGGTGTTCGGCTGCTGGGGATTCGGCGGCGGTCCCCACAGGTAAACGGAAAAGGACGCGCACACGGTCAAGCTCTGATGCGTCCTTGAGCCAGGCACCAAGGCAGGCATGTCCGTCATGTTCAATCTGGCTCGATAGTTTATGCGGATCGACAATCGATGTGGTCGCCACCGCACCAGATAAGTGTCGGATTGCGAAAGCATGTGCTTCCGCACTAATATTCTCGATCAGAATCGCCACATCATGCTTTGACACAAGCTTCAGCACCGAACGGGCATGCCAGATACTGCCAGCGAGCAGGGCCGCCCGACGCGGATCATGCCCGAGCAGAACGTCCCTGCCCCAGTCAGTTCCGTTCGAGGCCTCCTCATTTTTCAGCAGCAATTCGGCCAGTCTTTGCTGGAGCCTCGGGGTCTTCTGCAACTGCAGTACTGTGGCCTCCGACAGGAGCCCATCAAGATGGCCGGCCAAACGGCTGGGATGGATCAAGGCGGCAAGCTCGCGCAGGCGATCGGAATGCGCGTTGAGTGAATGATTTTGGTCGGGGGATACCATCGATACGGACCTGAATGCCCGCCTACTTCGCATCGGAGGAGAGCTTTTTCCCAGCGGACTGGACCGCTGGCTTGCTGGCACCACTGCCGAGATTTATCAGCTTACGCCAGGATTGGCGAAGTTGGCGCCCACGTACGCTCAGCAGTAGGCAAGATACGATACCCAATATGGCGAGCGCACCTCCTGCGCCGATCGCAATGGGAGCCGAGCCGAACCTGGTTGACTCGTTTGAAGCTGCCGCCGGCGTAACCGAGACCTCATGCTGAGTCCGCTCAACGGGCACGAACACGACCGCCACCTTGTCATATGATAGACCTTCGATGCTGTTGGCGACGAGCATCTTGATCTGCGGCAGCAAGGCTGAGAGCTTTGCGTTGGAGGCGTGCCGAATGAAAACCGACGCCGAGGACGGGGTTGCATCGTGCCGCAAAAGATCATTCTTCGGCAGAACGACATGAACACGGGCGGAGAGAACCCCATCAATATCGTTGATCGTGCGCGACAATTCTTCACTGAGGGCATAGACGTAGCGGGCCCGCTCCTCAACCGGAGAGGCAACGAGCCCCGACCCCTTGAACACCTCACCAAGACTCTTGAAGGGCTGGCGCGGCAAGCCCTGGTCATTTAGCAGCTCGATGGAATAGGCGAGCTGCTTTTCTTCGACCTGAATGGTGCTCGTCCCATCCTTGCCGACGACCCGAATGGCATCGACGCCCCTGCTCAGCAGCAGCCCAAGCATCTCGTTGGCGTCACGCTCCTGCACTTTGGTATAGAGATCGGTTTTGCAACCGGTGAGGGTCGGTAAAAGTAGCAGCAGAACAAGAGCATGAAGCCGCTTGCTCGCGGGCCGACCGTCACCGATCTTACCTTTCGTCAAGACAGCCAACGGCCCGCTCAGCCTGCTGATAGAAGCTTATTCAGAGATGAACTGACGGCACCTGTACCCTTGGAGATGAGCGAAACCTGGACGACGCCGTTGTAAACATCGCGCAAATTCGTCAGCGCCGAATCGAAATGATCCGCACTTTCCGGCTTGCCCGCCGAATGCACCTCGACTTGCTGCGGCCGCAGGAGCGGTTGCGCGGCCGGCCCAAGCTGGAAACTCTTCGCAGGATCAAGGTCGCCGACGAGCGTCGGCGAAACTGCATCTCCAGGAAATGGTTTGCCCTGGTGGATAGCAGAAATGCTCTGAAGGACGCGATCGCCAAGCGGGCTCGCCGGCGTGACTGCGCGCTGCACTTCCGGCACCGATGAAACTGGCGCGCGCTCGGTCACAGAAGAGACGCCCCCCTGTTTCAAGGCGGCCTGCGCGAGACTCTCGTGAAACTGGGCGTGCGCCAGCGAACAGCCGCTGGAGGCACACTCGACGGGGTTGGCGGAGACCGACGCAATTCCAAGCAGCATGGGAGAAATCATTTCTGTCACGTGGTGAGATTAGCCATTCGCTCGCATGAATGGGCTGGCACCCTAGAGACCCAAACTGACCAAAAGCTGACGAGCATCTGTCATCTAATAATCACGGTTGGCTTCCAATTTCGGGCGAAGCGTCGGCCTCCAAATTTTGGGACGAATTCCGGTGCTTGGTCTCAAGTAGAAGAAAATCGCCGGAATGCTCATCCCGTCTACAAGGCTGCATATCTTGAAGAAAGTTCTCTATCTTGCTGTTTTCATGTGCTTGGGCGCCATCAAGGCGCTCGGCGCCCCGCTGGCGCTGCCGTCGACGCCGTATAGTTACACAGTGCTGGATCAGGACCTCGCGACCGCGCTGCAGGAGTTCGGTAACAACCTCAATATCAGAGTCAATATCAGCACGGGGGTGAAGGGACGAGTTCGCGGGCGAATGCCGGATCTCTCACCGCGGGAGTTTCTCGAACGGTTGATCAGTCTCTACAATCTTCAATGGTACTACGATGGGCTGGTGCTCTACGTATCTGACGCGCATGAGGCGCAAAGTCGCCTTCTGATACTGAATCCGATCAGCTTTGACGCGTTCAAGGCGGCGCTCGACGCACTTAACATCTCGGACGAGCGCTACATCGTGAGAGCCGTGCCGGGAGATGGCCTCGTCTTCGCGTCCGGTCCGCCTCGCTTTATCGCGCTTGTGGAGCAAACGCTCAAAGGACTGGTGACGGAGGCACAGGCGCGACGAAACCCGAACGGAGCCGAAAAGCCACCGCATGAGTCGGTCTTGATGCTGTTTCGCGGATCTTCCAGCGTGGTCGTTCGCGAAGGACGCCCCAACGACGCTCCTTCACCCGAGCTTTCACATCAAGACGGCGTGGATCACGCACCTGATACTGGCAAGAATTGAACGGATGATAACAGATGGGTTGGGAAGAGATGTAATTTCTACTTATGCCCTCTGTCAGCTTTTCGAAAGCTGCTGCTGTCATGATTAGCGGACGGCTGTCCAGCGGCGATGCCGCAAGACAGGCAATAAACGTCCGGGCCCGCACCACGGATGCTCGAGCCGGAAAGGGCAAGCAGTATCCGTGACCTGCTTTGCAGCCTTAGCGCTTCATGCGAGCCTTTGAAAAGCTCTACGAAGTCCGTCATGAAGTTCGCCGCATCGGTTGAGACCCGCTTTGTTGTGCAAAAGGAGGAACAGGATGGACTTCAATGCGCTAGGCGGAGCAGACAAGAGCCCACCGCCCCGCTCGGCCTCATCGTCCGCCGATCGAAGGGAGTTTGAGCGTGAACTGATGGCATTGCATGAAATGCCCGAATACAACCAGGACCTGATTTGGCAGGAGCTAGGAGGCCAATCATCGCGCGGCGAGCCGTCATTGATCGACGGCGAGCAGTCCAATTCCCAACAAGCGGCCGCTCAAGATCGCGCGGATGCCTCCGATTTCGGCAACGACCCTGTTTGGCAAGATCTTGAGCCTGGACTCCTGCGGGCGGGGTCGCCTCACGCCGGACCGTCCCAAGCGGGACCCGCGCTGCCCGCACGCGGCGCGCCGCCGGAGCTTGGCGATTTCGTCATGGCGAACGGATATCTCGCTAGCGAAAACTGGGTCTTCGTCGGCCAAACAGCTACGCCTGCTCAGATCGAGATGCTGAGAGGCCGTGACGTCATGCCGAGCAGAAATGTCCGGACTACAACGTTCACCGTCTTGGGTGTGCCTCACACGGCACAATGGCGAGCAGAAGGGTTCATTCGTCTCGAACCGTCGCTAGACGCCGCCCTTAGGCCCGCAGGTTCGAGCGAACACCCACCAGGTGACGAAGCACAGTGACATTGACAGATGCAGAGGTACATCTGAGATCCGAGGTGTCCGGAGTACCATGCGCCGCTCAACTTTTGGGCGATGGATTGATTCGTGCGTCCACCCCGGCAATCTGATCCGATCATGCTGCATCGCCGCGATCGGGCAGACGCCAACAACTTGTTTGACACGCAGGCGCGAGCTGGCTGAACGCTGGTGAGTTGCCGAGAGATGTTGCGGAACCGGCGATGTGTTGCATGAATCAGCGCACGCGAATCCTGCGAAGAGCGGCAGACTCGTTGACCTGGCTGTCGCAGAGGCGAGCGATCGAGCACCGAAGCAAGCCGATGCCGAATTGAGGACCCGTAGCCGCCTTGAGCGACGTCATTTCTCAACTCATTGTGAAATCCTTTGAGCGCCGTCAGCTTCTCGAAAGCTAATCGCTCCTACCATACGGCGTGAATATCTAGACGGCGATATGCCTATAGATTGTAGCCAAACTGAGCGCTGGGAGCGCTGTGCAATCGGAAGCAAGCGGTAGGAGCCATTGAAACCTATCGACATCTCTTGCTCGTTGTTCGCCGCGATCTCAGGCTGCGCCACATAGCCAGCTTGTGGTGCGATCTCAAATCAGAGGACGTATGATGTCAGTCAACAATCTGCCGCTAACCACCAGCTCGAATTTGGCTTTGTCGGGGCTAGCTTCCGGGCCCTCGCCGGCGCGCGACTTTTCAAGCTTCGAGGCGGTGCTGGTCAGTTTGTCGTTGAAGGGCACGACTGACGAGCATTCCCCACCGCAAGGTCCGACGGCCGAGGACTCGGCCAAGCAACTGACGGAGGAACTCACGCAAGAGGTGCGGAACATCATCCCGCCGGAGATCAAGGCCGCACTGGACGCATGTCAGGAGACCCCCGAGCCGTCCTCTGAGGAAGCCTCCTCCGCTGCGAACGCCCCAAAGATTGCAGAAGCCCCCGTACAAAGCTCCAGAATTACGTGGAACAGCGGCACCCCGACTGAGGCCGAGCTGCAGATTGTGTCGGTGCTGATCCGACATAAGGACAAATGCCCGCTGGATTGGAAATCTCTGGGAGATTTGGCCAACGATCCCTCCACACCGCCGGATCTAAAGGCGGCGATCGAGGCACTGCAGCGAGACCCCGAGCTCTTCTACGCGATAGGCTCGCAAGGCGACGGCCGCTGCGGCGGTAAAATCAAAGCGGGTGATCTCTCCGGCTTCTCCGATCACCACCCGCAAGTTGCTGAGTTCCAGGAGCAGCGGGCAAAGAACTATACGCAAAACTACATCCCCTCCGACGGCAGCGGCAACGGCGAGCCATCGGTTATGATGCTGACCGATGCATTGCGCGAGCTCTATCGCTATTCCGACAACCTGCCCAAGAACCTAAGCCTTTCGGATTTCAAGCAGATCGTCGACGGCGAAGCCAAGACGGGCAAATGCCCGCCGCAGGTTCTCGCGGCCGCTCAATACTTCCTCGACCATCCGGATGAATGGAAGCAGTTGTATGGCGGCTCGATAGACAAGGTCCACAAAGAGGACTTCCTGCAGGTTGCTTCATCATCGGTGAATCTCACGAAAGCCGAGCTCGATACGCTCGACACGATCAGCAAGTACCAAAGCGCCTTTTTCGGGAAGGGCGACCTGACGCGGGAAAAGCTGGCGAGCATGGCTGACGACAAGAGCCTCGCGCCCGAGGTGCGAAGGGCGGCATCCCAGCTGCTGTCCGACCCTGTGCTGTTCGGGTTGATGAACAACGCGATTACGGGCTACAAAACCCACCACAAGTTCTTCGACTTCGGCGGCGGTCATACGGTCGATTCCGGCAATATCAGCAAGAGCGACTTCAACCAGTTCTTCAGCAACATGTCCGGTGCGAACCGCACCGTTCAGCATGTGAAGACGCATGCCGCCCAAACGGCCGCCGAGAAGGACGCGATCGCGGACATGACGATGGGCGTGGCAGACCAGCCCGACATCAAGTCTCCCAAAAAAAACGGTGGCGCCTTCATGCACGCAATCAACGACGTGCTCAAGGTTGGCTCGAAGGTACTCGACTGGGCCGCGACAGCAGTCGGTGTACTTAGCTTCATTCCAGGCTTGGGCGAATTGGCCGATTTGGCGTCAATGGTGCTCGAAGCCGAAGCGCAAGCTGCAAATCTTCTTCACACCGCGATCAGCGGTGGCAATATAAAGCAAGCGCTCGAAGAAGCTGGCCTGAGCCTTGCGGCACAGGCGGTAGGCTGCATCGGCGGCCCTGAGGTCAAATTGGCAATGCGAGAAGGCTTGGTAAAGCAGGCAATTCAAGAAGCGGCCACGGCGGGGGTCAACCTCCCGGTTTCGGTAGCCCAGTCCTACGCGGAGGACTACTTGAACAACTTGAAGGCTCGCATCGAGTCCGAACGCATGCAAGCTGCAGGCGCTAACGCCTAGCCGGATCGCACTGTCTGTCAGGATCAGGCTGAAAACGCCAGTCGAGCTTGTGCGGCTTACGCGCGGTCAGGTCTCCCTGCCGAGCAGTCGGCCGCGCAAGCTCTACCATCCTCGATACCGTCCGTTGGATCCAAGGAACTTGCTCGCTCTTCACTGCGCACAATTTATGTGGGCCGCGCTCGATCGCGCGAGGGCGACCTCAAATCTAGTCTGCCGCTGCGAAGGTCGATCGACTGCATACGCAGCCCGGCAAGAAGGTCGATGCATTAAAACCGCGCGACAGAACCGGTCAGAGCCGCGGAGCCTGCCGGCTTGCGCAAGGATCAGGAGCACCCGGATCGTAGAGCGCCAGGGCTCAGGACCTTTCTCGAGCGGCAGGCTGCTGTTCGCTCTCCTGAAGGCGGGCCCCGATTGACGGATCCTTCATGAGCCCTCCAGGACCGAGGGATCGTCATGAATCGCCGTCAATCTCGCTTTCCGCCCCGCTCCAAACCAGGTCAAGATCCGTCCCGCTGCGCCCGGCCGCGAGCAAATTGTCGAAAGACCCCGCGGGTATCGAAAGGGACGTCAGCCCGGGATTGCAGCACGTCGACTTCGAACGTGATCTATTAATGGTTGCGTTAACATCCGCCTGTTGAAGCTTTTGACTTGATGAGCAGCGATCCGACCCGATCGAGCTCCACAAACGAACGTTTGTCCTGGTACATACCATCTGATCTGCAGCTTTCGCAGATCCAGCATCGGCTCAATTTTCTAGAACTCGTCAGCTTCTCGAAAGCTAACGTTTGCACATTGGTGGGCGGAGACTGCCTCCATTGGCACGATCGAATTGACAGAGGAGAACCCGATGCGCGTTACGAGCTCTAGCGCCGCAGGGCACGTTGATGCCGACCTCCATGCGGCTGGCGGCAAAAGCAGCGGCAAAAAAGGATCTCACAAACCTGACGAACGCGATGATCATGGCCGATCGCCAGATGCGAATAGTCCCGTAAACGGCGGCGCGTCCACTCCGGGCGGCACCTCGCGAGAAGCTGCTATGCAGCAAGCATTCAACGTCGCTCTGGGAGCCGCTGCTCTGCAGATTGCCAATAGTGCAATGGGTCATTTCGACGACGTCATGGCCGAAACAGAAGAGGATTCCTGACGTCGCATGTTGCGGCGTCAGGAAAATAGGAGCCGCACGTTGCGGCGAAATTCGAGCAAACAGGAGAATTACTATGACTAAGGGCGTTGGTGCGTCTGGTACCTCGATTGCAGGCGGTGCAGCTGGCACCGCTGCAACTGGAGCCGCTTCCGCCGGTGCTGAAGTTGCTGGAGAGGCGGCATTCCAACGGCAAATCGCCGCTCTGACCGCCACGAGCACCAAGGCTGCCGAGAGGGATGTGGAACTTCGCGTCGTCTCGACCGAGCTTTCGACCGTCAAGAAAGCAGCCGATGAGCGGGTGCAGTAAGGGATGAGGTGGGGCGACGTACGTCGCTCACTTTCCCGGGCTGTTTAGTCCGTGAAGTCGCAACGGGCCGTACGGTTTTGCCGTACGGTCCCGTTCGCAGTTCAGGAGAGCGACCGTGAATGAACCACATTGCCCGCGTTTCGAAGTGCTGCTGGGGTGCTATTCTGGGCTGACGGGCAAAGTAGGGGTCGGATCGTGTCTGATCGGAAGCAGCCTCGATGCTGATTTAATCTTTGTCGAACAGGGCCTCGAACCACACCATCTTCGTGTCACCCCGCAGTCCAACTCGATCGAGATCGAGGCCCTGGCGGGCGACGTTCGTGTCGAGGGACACGAGACGGTTTTGCCAAACGCGCCCATCGTTGTCCCTCTTCCTGTTGTCCTTCATGCCGGCGAAATGTCGATCCAGTGGTCTATCGAGGGTCTTGAAAAAGCTGGCTCTATCGATCGCCGGCGTGTATCGCTCGCCGGACTCGCCATGGTCGTTATCAGCCTTGCCGCGGCTGGCACATTGTCGACCAGTTTTGTCCAGACTGACACGGCTGCAGTGCCAAGTCCGCCTCCTGCCGCCGACGTTGCCCCCAAGCTGGCGCTCAGCGCTCCTGATGCTCTGGTCACCGATGCAACTGCGGGGCTGCTGCAAGAGGAAGTTGACAGAGCGGGCCTTGTCGGCATCAAAATCGGTTCTGGGGCCGGCGTTGTCACGGCCGACGGCAGCATTACGCCCGCTGCACTTGCCACGTGGCAAGACATCCAGCAACGCTTTGATCGCAATAGCAACGGCGCTTATACGCTCGTCAATGCAGTCGCCGTCAAGGATGAGAAGACACCCTCCGCAATTGGAATCCAGGCTGTGTGGCGCGGCAGCGACCCTTATATCGTCGTTGCTGGCCAAAAGTATTTTGTTGGCGCGCTCCTGAGCAATGGATGGACCGTCAACGGAATTGAGGAAGGGCGTGTTCTGCTGAGCCGGAATGGCCGGCTTGCCGCTCTGTCCTATTAGCGTTTCAGGCCGCAGGTAAGGAAGCAAAGTGCCATGACTAGGCTGCCCCCGAATTCCGTCGAGCCTGGCGCCTCTTTTCAGGGACCAAACCTTGATCATCATGCATCTAGCATCACGCCGGGCAATTCTCGAGCGAAGTCCATCGGGATCGATCGGACGCGTGGCAATGATGACAAGAACCACGGCGCAATTTCCCAGCATAAAGACGCGCCGGATCGCTTGGTTGAGGGCACGATCGACAGCGCGCTCGAGCTCGGTTCGATCAATGCGATTTCGCGCGTCAATCTCGACGAGGCCCGCGCCGAGCCAGGTCAGATCGAGCCAGGCTCGGAACTCGCTTGGCTTAACGGGCCTAATCTCGCGCATAGCCTGCTCTCTTTCGTGACGCCGCGGCTACGTCATTCGCACTTTCTGCGTCCCGAGCAACACGGCCCTCTTTTGGAGCGTTTAGCCAATACGCTATCTGCCGCGCCAGAGGATTTGGTGGCACGCGAAGGAGCCGCCCTTCTGCAGCTGGAGCTGCAGCGGTTAATCTTGCTCCGGCAGAGCCACAACGGCTTGATCAAAGGCTAGCAATGGCCGAGCCAGACAAATTGCAACACGTCACATCTACACAGCCGCCAAGCGTTTCCGAAGCCGATGCTCGCGAGCTGGTCTCTGGGCCGGAGCGAGATTTGCTCTGCGTGCTTTCTTATATCTATCTTTCCTGCGGGCAGAGCGCAAAGAGCCTGGCTCTGTTGCGGCTGGTTGCTCACGAACAGTCTCGAGACATCGGCTTGCTGCGGATCCTGGCCTACGCTCTCATCTCGGAGCGTCGCGGTGACGAAGCACTGTCGGTATTGGATCGGCTTGACAAACTAGATGACGAACCGTCCTCGTCTCTGCCCTTGATGCTTATGCGCAGCCACGCCCTGCGCCATGCCGGCCGCATGACCGAAGCGCAGGCCACCTTCAAGCGCTATGTTTCATTGCGGTGCAACACAGCTGCAGCTAGGCAACAATAAGGCTTTTCATGGCCCACGTTCTACGAAATCTCATCACGCGCGCGCCCGCTCATCCGGATTTGATGGTCGCGCTGATGCTTCTTCTGGCGATCGGAATGATGATCATGCCGATCCCGATCGTCGTGATCGATATGCTGATCGGCTTCAATCTGGGCTTTGCCATATTGCTGCTGATGGTCGCCCTGTATCTCAACACGCCACTCGACTTTTCGTCGCTGCCGGGCGTCATCCTGATCTCCACTGTTTTTCGTCTCGCTCTTACCGTTGCAACGACGCGGCTGATCCTGTCCGAGGGTGACGCCGGCAGCATCATCCATACGTTCGGCGATTTCGTCATATCCGGCAACATCGCCGTCGGCATTGTCATATTTCTGATCGTAACCATGGTGCAATTCATGGTTCTGGCCAAGGGCGCCGAACGAGTGGCAGAGGTGTCGGCGCGCTTCACGCTCGATGCGTTGCCGGGCAAGCAGATGGCGATCGACGCGGAGCTGCGCAACGGCCATATCGACCAGCACGAAGCCCGCAGCCGACGCGGCGCGCTGGAGCGGGAAAGCCAGCTTCACGGCGCGATGGACGGCGCCATGAAATTCGTGAAGGGCGACGCCATCGCCGGACTCATAGTCATCTGTATCAATATGCTAGGTGGCATCACGATCGGCTCGCTCTCCAGGGGCATGTCCCTTGAGGAGGCGATGCATCAATACACTATCCTGACAATCGGTGATGCGCTCATTTCGCAGATCCCAGCCCTGCTGCTGTCAATTACAGCCGCAACCATTGTCACTCGTGTCAACGGTCCTTCCAGACTCAATCTCGGCGCCGATATCGTCAACCAGCTTACGGCCAGCACACAAGCGCTCCGGCTGGCCGCCTGCGTCCTGCTTGTGATGGGGCTCGTTCCTGGCTTCCCTTTGCCCCCCTTTGTCATACTGGCCGCGCTCTTTTCCGCCGCCAGCTTTGTCAAGGTTGGCGTGCCAGAGAGCAAGACCGCTCCCAAGGCCGGCGTCAATCCCACCGGTTCGGCTCCCGCTTCCACGCAGGGTCAGAAGCAAACCGTGCCGGCCGAAGCACTTCCGATTACCCTGTTGCTGGCGCCGAACCTAATGAAGGCAATGGACGTGGGGGAACTCGAGCAGTGCGTCGCACGGGTTTCAGCACTGGTCTCAGCTGATCTGGGTATCACAATTCCACGCATTCCCGCCCAAAGCGCCAACCACTTGGCCCGATCGCAATTCAGTGTGGCCGTCGAGGGCGTACCCGTAGAAGAGGGCGCTATTGACCCGACAAAGCTCTTGCTTGACGACGACGTAGCGAACATCGAATTGAGCGGTATCCCGTTCTGGCAGGATCCAGACACGCATCGGATCTGGATCGAACAGGACCATGCGGCTGCTCTCAAAGCGGCCGGCATAGGGCACCACGGTCCGAGCGAAATCGTCGCCTTGCGCGTCCGGTCCACGTTGACGCGCTATGCACAGCGCCTGGTTGGCATTCAGGAAACGCGCCAGTTGCTTGGCCGGATGGAGCAGGAATATGCCGATCTGGTGAAAGAGGTGCTGCGCACGACACCGATCCCTCGGATCGCGGATGTCCTGCGTCGTTTGTTGGACGAGGGCATCCCAATCCGGAACACCCGCTTGGTTCTGGAGGCGCTTGCGGAATGGAGCGAACGGGAGCAAAACGCTGTACTGCTTACCGAATATGTGCGCTCTGTTCTGAAGCGGCAGATCTGTCACCGCTATGCCAACGCACATCGCGTTGTGGCCGCCTTTATCGTCGAGCGTGAGACTGAGGATATCGTGCGGGGTGCCGTGCGCGAGACCGCCGTCGGCCCATACCTCGTTTTGGAGGATCGGCAAAGCGAGATGCTGCTCTCCCAATTTCGCCAGATCCATTCAAGCATCGCGCGCAGCCAGAACCAGCCAGTTATTCTAGGTTCGATGGATATCCGGCGTTTCGTTCGCGGCTTTCTCACGCGTAACGGAATCGACCTACCTGTCCTTTCTTATCAGGATCTCGCCGCAGATTTCACTGTCCAGCCGATCGGATCCGTGAAGCTGGCACCTGCCAAGGACAAGAGCCCTTCCCCGGGCGGTCTCCTGAGCGCTGCGAGTTGAGACTGCACGAGCAGGCCATGAATTCAAATGGAACCAAACGTCGGCGGCGCTTGTGCTTCGTTAGTCCAGGCCCATGGTCGGTTCTGCCTGCGATGCTCACTATTATGATGCTCACCGGTTGCGCGAACCTGTCACGCCAGCAGTGGTCCACGTCAGACTTAGCAGACGCCAAAGAGTTTGATCCCGCCAAGCGCGAGCGCATCTCGCGCGCTCTCATTGATGCTGATGAGCAGACTCTGCGCGCGGCCTTGGACCAACAACCGGACAACGTCAATGCGGCAATTTCTCTTGCACGGGCCTTGTTGGCGCGCAACTCCTCAGATGAGGCACTTCAGGTGCTCAATGAGGTACTATTGGCAGCACCCGGCGACCTGCGCGCATTGAATGCCAAAGGCGTAGTACTCGATCAACAGGGGCGCCACGAGGAGGCGCAAGTGCTATATCGTCAAGGCCTCGCGATCGAGCCCACAAATTCGATGTTGCGCAACAATCTCGAGTTGTCGGCCGCACTTGAAGGTAAGACGGACATCCGAAACTCCAATCAGGAGTTACAACCTGGCGACGAGTACGCATTAGCCAGATCGAGATCTCACGGCCGACAACGGTAAATCGCGAATGCCTATCCACGTCAGTCGGCTGGCCGACAGACAGCTGGATAATGATCACGTGCAGAGATTACAGGCGCATTTGCATTCGAACGATATTGTCGCGAGGAGCGCAACTTTATCGTGCACAATCGGGAGAGCCGAGCGCCATCTCTTGGCTGGATGGCGTGAGCCCGACACGCCCTCGCTTCGACGGAACGGCGATCGGCCGGGCCCTGATGTCGCGCCCGCGGCTTCTGCTGCTCGACGAAGCCTCTACCCTCAATTAGAAGCCAGTAAGTCACCGATCTTTCACACGACTTCGTAACCAGGTTACCTGGCCAACATTCTGTATCTTGAGTTTACCAATTCTTGGGTAGCGGCTCTTTGGATCGTCCGGTCACTTCAACGAAGACATGCAGGCGAACAGTTAAAATATCTCTCAAGCTCAGCAACCGCGCGCTCCTCCCACTCTACAGCTTGCGCCAGCAATGAGCCGCCTTGTATTGGCCGAAATGCGGCAGCCTGCCGGCACAGAGACGCTATCGCGCGATAGCGGCGCACGTTTTCCATAACGGCCAGTCCGGTCATTTGCGGATATTTCCCCTGCTGTCCCAGGCAAGAACTTGCTGCATAACAGTTTTCGATCCGTTAGCGGCAAGGGCGAAAGGCGTGAATGGTTGGCAGATTCTTGCCGGCCGACGGCCGATGAACCTTTCCCAGGAGGAGATCCTCCATCAAACGCGCCTCGGCACTGCCGGCCAAGGACGCCGCTGCTCCGCGTTTTCTCGGCATACAGTTTCAGCAAGAGTATAGATGAAAAACAGGAGCGAGGGCACGTCTCGGCTTGCACGTCAATCAAGCGACCTGTGATAGTGGTCGGCTTCCAATGTGAGAAGCGGAGGCCAACGCTTTGTCAACCCCGCGACGAGGCCAAGCTTTGGGATCGACTCCGACGCAGATTGACGTCCATTGGTGCCAGTTCGAACCTCGGTCCCATGCCACACGACAGGGCTAATTCTGCGCGGTCCAGACTGACCGATCCGTAGCCCGAACCAGCGACGTCGCCGGATCTGGAGACACTTACAGTACCTGTCAGCATGACAGCGAGGCAGCACTCTCAGCGTCAGGCGCATCATTTTCCACCTCCGATTGAGAGTCGGGCCTTCGATTTGCGGCCTTTGGCCCAAGCACTTGCTGCCCCTTCGGGTGACGCTTGGGCCAAGGCGGACGTCTCCGACCTAGACTCAACTCGCCAAAACAGATGGGTGACGGCACGTGTTGTTTGCAGCAGACTGCTTAACAAGTTCTCGGTTAACAATGCCACGCTAGAGCGCTCGCACCGCGATTAGGGGCACTCAGATGATCACGCCGGTTCGACGGAACTGGAGTCCAAAAGAACTATTCAATTCTCTTACGCCAGCGATGTTCAACGCTGAGCCGTCGGCTATACGTGCGCGTTGGAATAAATTGTGGCCTGACCTGTACACGGAATATGACGCCCGGCACTTGAAACAAGAGTTAGCCGACCGAAACCTCATCGTTAGCGATGAAGCTGCGGCATTCTTCAACGCGTGGGCGATCGACGAGGAGCGCCACACCGATGGCTTCATCCGCATCATTGAACTCGTCGCTAATGGATCCGAAAGGGATCTTCGGGAGAGATTGGACGCTCGGCCTCACGATTTTGGTCCAATCGTTGAACACATGAAGGACGAATTCTCCCTGATGGTTATGATTGCATTTGATGAGATGTGCACTTGCCGTGCCTATGCAGCAGAGAAGCCCTTCTATGACGCCCTTGGTAACAACACGTTTCATCACTGGCTGAGGGAAGTGATTGCCGACGAGGCGGTTCACTCGATGAACGCCGTAAACGTTATCCGTGCGCGCTATCGCGATCGCATTGGCCAAGTGGACTCAATTCTCGATAATCTAATCCGCGCGACCGAAAGTCTACGCTATTCCGGCACCTTCGTCCTCGACTACTTCGGCGCGGTGTACTCTAAGGAGCTGCTCGCCGGTTCTCGCCTCGTGACTATGAGAAATATCGCCAGGCCATTCACGGTGGAGAGCAGAATGTTGACCGCGAGCCTGTCGAAACTTCAGTCGGCGCCACATCGACGCCCTTCCCCGTAAATATCCATTGTGCCAATTGGCTCCAGCTTTTCGTTTGCGTTCGAGCGTGCCGAATTTCGACAACCGCGTCGGGAAGCCGCAATTCGACGCCCGATCTTCTGCAAGTCCGCCTTAGCTAGATAGATGCGGTTATCGACGCGCGCGATGTTGTCGGACACGCGTCCGCCGGACCGGTCGCTCCGGCTTCCCTGCCGTCCTCGTCCGCGACACGATAATCCTGCTTCGACACGGATGCAGGATTGCGATTTGCGTCCTCGCGGATTTAAGCACTCGCACATCCCGCCCCCCTCCCACGAGGGTAAGAGCGAGTTCGTTCAACCCATTTTTAGAACTGATGAGGCGCATTCCAGCGAAAACGTCATCACGCTTCTGGAGACACTAGATCGGCCAACCCAGGTCAAACGAGCTAGATTCGCGACTTTTCTCCAGGCAATTGCCGCACCACCTCGATCCTGTTTACATCGAGGCTACAAGCTGACGCAGCGCAAGATTCACGTCATTTCCAACGCCGCTCCAACGATCGGTAGATAGAACGCTATCGTTATCGCAACGACCACCAGCCTCACGGTTGATCCTTTGGTGGCCGACCCTTCGGCTACTCACAAACCTCACGTAGATCACGAGCAGGAGCGATTACTTTCTGCTCTCGGCCTGCGTCACCGTCTCAATCGCACGACGCAACTCTCTCGATGTTGAAAACGTTCGTCAACCTGAGGAGCTCTCTCATCGAAAATTCAATTACCCTTCTTTCTGCCATGTTCTCACCCAAAGCAGAGACGCGCCGATTGCGCACGTCGCGCACGGCAAGAGCGAGTGTCTCAGGAGAATTCGATGGTGAAGCCAGTTGTGATTGTAGTGGGCGCAGACAAGGGAGGGGTCGGCAAGACGACCGTATCACGAACGCTGCTGGACTACTTCAGCGTCAACAACGTGCAAACACGCGCCTTCGATACGGAGTCTCCGCGGGGGACGTTGAAGCGCTTTTATCCCGCGATCACCGAGATCGTCGACATGACGACGACCGCGGACCAGATGAAGATTTTCGATACCCTGAACTCCGGGCTATCCGTCACCGTCATTGACGCTCGCGCCGGATTACTGTCCTCAGCACTGGCCTCCTTGCGCGACATCGGATTTCTGGATTCGGCGCGGTCCGGCCAGATTACCTTTGCCGTATTCCACATCTTAGGATCGTCCATCGCTTCGCTCGACGAGATCGCGGAGACCGCTACCTTCATGAGCGGCGCAAAGTACTATCTGGTCAAGAACTTCATCAATGACACTCAGTTCTTCCAGTGGGACCAGTCGACCTATAATTCTTATTTTCACCGCATCAAACAGGCGACCGAGTTGACCATCCCGAAACTTAACGAGATGGCCTATGAGCAGGTCGAAGTCGCATCCGTCCCGTTCGTCGATTTCGTGGCAAACAAGGGCCGCAACGATGAGCCCGCGAACAACTCCTTCGTGCTACGCGGTTATGTCCGGCACTGGCTGGCAAATGTCTGGAGCGAATTTGATCGCATCAACTTGACGGAGTTGGCCGGCGCCAAGTCCGCTACGCGGAGTGGCGAGAAGTAGTCGCATATTCTTGCGGGCCAAGAGCAGGCCCATATACGAAACGAGATTGATCTGCTGGCTATGTTAGCGACCCCTATCTACATCATCTGCTCTCCTAGCCCGCAGGTCGGAAAAACCCTCATCGCTCGCGTCCTGAGCGAGTTCTTGCTGCTCAAAGACGGCACCGCCCTGTCGTTCGATGTCAATCTAAAAGAGCCATCACTGCTCGATTACCTGCCGAAGATCACCGAGACCGCGGATGTGACGGACACTTACGGCAAGATGCAGTTGATGGACCCGCTTATCGTCCACGATCGGGTACCCAAGGTGATCGATCTCGGCTTCCATGCCTTCGACGAATTCTTCAAGATGTGCGAGGAGATCGGCTTCATGAAGGAGACGGCGCGCCGCTGTGTCGCTCCTATCATTCTCTTCATCGCCGGCGCTGACCGCATTTCCTTTCGCGGTTATGACATCCTGCGGCGGCAGATTCCGTCAGCATCGCTGGTCACCGTCCACAATGAATTTGCGCTGCGCGGCGCATTACCTGAAGTCATGGATGGCGAGCGGGTGCTCCAGATTTCGGCGCTGCCGCTGTTTCTCAAGAGATATATAGACCGACTTAGCTTTTCCTTCACCGGATATCTGCGGGACGAAAAAGACTGGTCCACCGAGCTGCATCAGTGGATACGACGGAACTACACGATGTTCCGCGACCTAGAATCGAGCTTGATGCTGCGAAGATCCTATCGATCCCGGGGGACGAACATCGAGAGCCTGCGTTGCACAAAGGCAACTTGAGGCTGGGACTACTCGCCATCTATTCGTCCAGCTTATGAGCAGTCGTTTGACCGGCCGCCAACGGCTTCGGCGGTCATGAAATGCACCGTGCGAATCCCCGCCAGGATTGGGTGCAATCAAGCGTCCTTTTCCTTGAGCTCATCCGCCCCCAATCGCGCGACCGGCAACTACCTCTTGGGCTTTGCGGGCGGCCGAGACGCATCGATGATCTTTCCAGCGGAGGGCTCATAGCTCGAAGCCGAGCTTCCCGAGCACCTGGTCCATGACCGCGCCTTTGATCTCGCGGGCGATCTCGTTGCGTATCTGGGCGCCGAGCACCCGCTCGGCATCGGCGTCTCCTGTCAGACCATCCTCGGCCAGCCGCCGATCCAAGCGGGCTTGAAACGGTTCGCCCATCGCGTCGACAAGCCGTTCCTGCATCTCAGCATGGTCTTCGGGCGCGATGCGCCTTAGCACACTTTCCCATGGCTGCCATCGGGTCGCGAGGAACTGCGGAAATTCCGTCGCCTCCTGGTTCCGCACTGCCGTCTCCGCCCTGGCTACATCATCCCCAGTAACGTGAGAGACGCTCATGAAGCGCATATCGGGAGCGATGTGCCGCAGCTCCAGCGCATCATGCAGCCGGGTCTGGTAGGCAAGGTAGACCTCGATCTCATCGATGTCCGCATCCGGATCGGCACGACGAAGCGAGTTGACGGTCTCGCGCGCGATTCGGTCCAAGGCCTCCAAGCGAAACATGACGCGGCCGTGCTGAAGCAGTTCGCCAAGGCGTCCGTCATAGACGCCGTCTTCAACATCCGCGTTCAGGCGTGCGCTCTGCATGCCGTTCCAGGTCAAAGTGATGCGATCTTCACAGCTCGCGCTCGCTCCGGAGGCCAGTTCGAAATACTGCTCGCGCAAATTCGGCCTGATGGCTGCCTGCCGCAGATCTTCGGCGACCGCGTGCCGGAACGCGTCGCGACCATAGTTCACGGTGCCGCGGAGCCTGTCGAGAAAGCGTGCATAATCTAGGGCACCTGGCTCTTCGGCGAAGGCCTGCCAAGCGGTTATTGCTGCCGGCTCGCCCTCGAGCCAGTGCGCGACAACCTCCTGCAGCGACCGCGGCTCAACTTGGACCGCGCCTGCGGTGTTCGAGAAGAAAACCTGCGGGCCGACATAGTCCCCGGCATGCATGGCGGCCGCC
The DNA here is from genome assembly GCF_055264925.1 of Bradyrhizobium sp. KZN70725. Lineage (NCBI taxonomy): Bacteria > Pseudomonadati > Pseudomonadota > Alphaproteobacteria > Hyphomicrobiales > Nitrobacteraceae > Bradyrhizobium > Bradyrhizobium sp. KZN70725. Next base: position 40,436 of record NZ_JBUYWT010000035.1, on the reverse strand, counting down.
AGGCCGGCCTGCACCGCGTCGGGCAGAGGATTGTTCTCCAGATCAACACTCGCGTCACGGCTTAGCTGTGTCAGCACGGTCTCGGGCACGCTGGTTAGCTGGTTGTTGCTGGCGGCAAACCATAGCAGCTCGGCCGGAAACGTCTCGGGAATACTGGTCAGCCGATTATGGCTGGCACTAAGCCATTCAAGCCCGGCCGGAAGAGGCTCGGGCAGATCGGTCAGCTGGTTATAGTCGACATTCAGGCGCTCGAGCCCGGCTGGAAGCTCGGGCAGACGAGTCAGCTGATTGCCCGCGACGTCCAACTCCTGAAGCGTCGCTGGAAGGCGATCGGGCAGACTAGATAACTGATTGTTGTCGACATTCAGACGCCGCAATCCAGGCGGCAGCTCTGCGGGCAGGCTGAATAGCCCGTTGCTAATGGCATAGAGCCGCCGCAGACCGCGCGGAAGCTCGGGAAGCCCGGTCAGCCGATTATTGTTCGCATACAGCCGCTGCAGACTGGCCGGAAGAGTTTCGGGAAGGCTGTTCAGCTGATTGTTGTCGACATTCAGGCAGCGCAAGCCGGCCGGGATCGGAGCCGCCAAAGTGGCCAGGGAGAGGGACGACAGATCTAGTGGCTCATTGAGATTGCCCGTGTCCCTCCAGGCCCTCATTCGACTTACCGCCTGCTGCCGATCCTCATGCTGCCCCTGCCCGTCTTCGGCAGCCCAATCCGTCACGACTAGGTCCGGCAAGTCGGCAGACGCCTGCGCATCCGTCAAGACTTCGTCCCATTGCGATGAGGCCGGAGACCCTGGTTCGGAGCTTTCCCAATCGGAAGCTTCGGAAGGAGCGCCCGTGCCGAGCTGTTCTGCATTCATAAATGTCGTCTCTTGGGTAGCTAAAGGAAGCGAATGCACCGGGGGCGGCGTATCATGAATCCGGTAGAGTCCCGCTATGGATGCGCTTCATCGGCTGACGAGAGCACGGGATCACGAAGCAGTCGCCACGCAGGGATTGGTACGATTACTCTGCGCCGGATGGCGACCGAGGACCAATCTCAACGGGCCTCACTCGCTCCCGGATCGGGTCGATACTGGAATCCACCTCTCCTCTCCTGCAATGCTTGAGCACATCGAGCCGGCCTTGCCAACGAGTAGGGACTTTCAGCCTACGAGATAGAGCTGTCGACAAGCTGACGGCCTCGACGATGATCAATGCGCCGCCCCACATTCCTTCGATGTCTCTCGACGCCTAGTCGCAGGGCTCCGCAAAACGCCCGACGGGATCAAAACGGCTTCCTGCTCGCCGAATTGGTGTCCGAGCGGCGGCACGCCGGCAGCGTGATGCTGACAGGACGGCGAGGTTGCCGTTCCTATGCGGTCGAGGCGGCTACCCCTTCCTGAGAGAAGTTGTGGGCGATCGACGAGCCGAACGCTAGCAGAGTTTCGCGCGTAACGCGCTCGCTCCTCACCAAGGGCCAAGGCGTGTACCCAATCATCCCGACCTGAATGATGAACCTACAGCTATTAATGATCGGGGCCATGATCCTCAAGCTCGACTGGCGCTTTCGCGGATTGCGGCAGGCAAGCGGTAATTCCGCTCGCGGATCCCTTCCGTATCGAACAGACACCGCGTATCGCTGCCGGGACCGAATTTCCCTACGTCGCGCTCAGTGGAGCCGGCCCTCGCCGCGACCAACGAACTCGAGCACTGACTGCGCTTGGTTGATCTCGCGCGACACGCGCTTCAATACCCGTATTGCGACCTCTTCCGTCGCGATCAATCCCGCTCTTTCGCAGGCCAGCCCGAAATGATGCATCACTTGTTCGTCGGATGGCGCGATACGATTCTGAAATAGGCTGATCGTCAATGATGAGAGCATATGCTCGACGACGTCGTTTTCAGCCTGGCTCACGAATCTACGTCCTTCTGATTAGTCGCTCGATTCTGTACAATATGGGCATCGCCGATAGGGTCATGACACCTCTCATTGTGCCGGGTTGTCGCCTCTTGACATCGCCGCATGATGCGTATCGAACACCGCTAGCTGGCGCTTTCTTTCCTCGATCGCCTCATCTGCTGGCATCACCTCTCTTCCTCACGAGGCTGCGCGGCCTCAGACTACGCAAGTCTCAGCTCCCTGATGATCTCAGTTATCCTCCCTTGGCCGGCGGCGTGTTGCGGCCACTTGCTAAAGCCACTCAGCAAATTCTCCGATTCGAGCCTGGTAAAGTCAAAGAGCCTGACACCGCGCCCAAGGACCTCATTGACGATCGTGATCGTGGCTTGGCGAGCGGCACTTTCTTGTGGCGATCTGTTGAAGCCGATCAGCAGGCCCCTGAGATCCTGGGTAGTGAAATCCGAGAGCCCCGTCCTCGGATCGGCGCGGCGAAGGACCTCGCCTGCGAGCACCACGGTCACTTGACCGCATGGTAGCTCGTCCGGCCAGTTACTGAAGCCGCTCACTAGGTTCGCAAGTCCCTGCTGTGAGAACTCGCAGAGCTGATCAGCGCGGCGCAGGACCTCGCGAGCGAGTGCGACCGCAGCTCGGCGAGACGCGGCCTCTTCCGGCCACTTACTAAAACCGTTCACCAGGTTTGCCAGCCCCTGCTGAGTCAGATCGGGGAGCTGGGCAGCACGGCAAAATACCTCACCGGCGATCGCGACCGTAGCCTTACGGCAAGTCGCATCTTCGGGCCATTTGCAGAACCCGTTCACCAGGTTCGCCAATCCTTGCTGGGTATAATGGGGAAGCTGGGCGGCACGGCGCAGGAGCTCGCTTGCGATCGCGACTGTTGCCTGACGAGATGCATTCTCCTCTGGCCATTTGCTGAAGCCATTCACCAAATTCGCCAGATCCTGCTCGCTAAACTCGTGGAACTGCGTCGCACGTCCAAGCACTTCGGTTGCAACCGCGACCGTGACTTGACCGCAGGGCAGCTCTTCAGGCCACTTGCTAAAACCGTTTACAAGGATGGCCAACCCCTGCTGAGGGAAATCGGCGAGCCGGCGGGGGCGCCGCAGGATTTCTAGTGCAAGCGTGGCCGCGGCTTGGCGCGAGGCCGCCTCTTCTGGCCACTTGCTAAATCCGTTTACCAGGCTCACCAATCCTTGCTGTCTAAACTCAGAGAGCTGATGGGGGCCGTCCGCTCGGCGGATGACCTCACCCGCGATTGCAACCGCGGCCTGTCGAAAGTCACTCCCTTCCGGCCACTTGCTGAAGCCGTTTATCAGCCCTGCCAGGCTGAGATTGTTCAATTCTTGAAGCGATTTGCTTTCCTCGCGACAAAACTTGGCTATTCGGACCGCCCCATGGCGACATTCCGCTCTCCTGGCGTGCCTGCCGAACGATGCCGCAAATATGGAAAGCGCCCTGATACCGATCTTTCTCATCAGAGCATGGTCCAGCTGCGACACGCGAGAAGCTATTCTCTCGCAAGTATCCCGCCCCGCCTGGCCTCCAGCCCTTCGGCTCACCGCATTGCACGTCGTGGCATAGCCCCACGATTTCTCTGCACGGATGCTTTCCTCGAAACTCGGTAGAAATCTGGATTGAAACTCAACGGCTGCTTGTTGCAGAAACACCGGCAGGTCCGCCTTGCACAGTTGCTTGTCGCGCCTGACCACTGCAGTTGAGAATTCAACAATGCCGCCAGCACGATCGATTTCGTTTAGCGCCGTCGTGAGACTAGTTTGAACGGACATAGGACCTTCCGAGCCTTCATCGCAGCACCCTTCGGCTATATGCGACGGGTCATCGCCTCTGGCTAGATATTAATCGTCTACGCTCTTGGAGCATCTGCCTGACGCCGGGCTGTTCACTCGGCGCGCTTTCGCTGCGCGACTAAAAACGCGATTGCAGTTGTGGCTAACCACATTTTGCTCCCCGCGCCATTCCAGCGTTCCAGCCAAATGGCGACTCCGCTTGCCAGCACTTGACAATGCCCCGCCCAGCGCTCCCGTGGCGATGGTGCAAACTCCCCTTCCTGGCCATCGCCTGAACAAGGTGGGCAATCAGCAAGCCATTCCCTCGGTCTCGATTTGCCAATGAGCCGTCGACGCCTGCCCCATTCTGAGCTTTGTCTTGACGCATCGGCAAGTCTACAACCTGCCGCAACGTGAGATTCAAGCTGTAAATCGGCCTCCTGAGGCAGAGGCGGATTGTATAAAGCGGATATCGATTACAATACTTGCCGGTGGAGTGCTTATTTAGCTCGACACCGCGTCCAGCTGACATTTGCCATCGATAGCTGAGATCCCACCCTTGGCTCATGCGCTTTGTTTGATCGATTCGCGAGCGCCGGCGGTCGCGGTCAGGCTCACCCGCCAGCCCCATAGGCGAAAGCATCTGCGCCATGTCATTTCTCATGCTGTAAATGAGAGCGCCCTCACTCATAAATTTATCCATTCGGAAAAACGATTGCCCGTACCCGGTGGCGGCGCGGGACTGCCCAACCATTAGAGAGGAGGCGAACGCAATGAAGGCGCCACCCTTGATACCGCTTGCGCCGCCACAGGACGATATCGCTATATTCCGGGTCACGAGTCGCCGGCCTAAAGTTAAGCTGCGCCAAGTCTGGGCAATCAACAAAGCCGCCGGACGCTTGTAAGTTTTTGTGTCATAGACCATGGCGACATTCTCCATGCTTTACCAGCTCGTGCTTAAACAGCCTAATGCCGGACGTGACTTAACATCTCTCCATCTTTCGTATCTGATGGGCACGAAACTGTAGAGCGCAGGAATTATGCAAGATACGCGATCAGGGCGCGGAGAACACTCGCGGATCTGCCGCGATTTCTCGTCAGACGTGCGGTGTAAGGTGATATGGATTAAGAGGGGCCTTGCACAAATCGAACCACTCGCCACATCTACGCAAAAACGGGGGAGCAGTCACAAGCCCTCAGACAGAATTATTCGGCATGAATGCGGAGCCACCGCTACTCATGAAGATCCGCGCGCTTAAGCTCGAATGCCAAAGTGAACTACATCTGCAATGACTTCGATCGATGATAGATTAAGTGAGATCAGGTGGCTGCGGAACGAGATCTGGCGCTGCCGACGGTTACTTAAGACGGACCTATCTGGCGCGGAACGCGAGGGGGTTGAGAAGCGCCTGCTTGAACAGCTGTCTGCCTTTGAGCGGCTCTCGTCGACGACGTTTCCTTTGGTTTTGAACCCTAATGTGAATTCGACCAAGAGCATCACGACCGGGCCAAACGGCTCCACCGAAGCGCCCATCGAAAACGCCGCAATGGCATCAAGCAGTTCCTTCGCGAATTCAATTGGGGGTTAACCTCAGCGCTCTCCTCGGCTCGATTCGACCCCCTCGAGCCCAACCTAATCCCAATGTGAAAATATCTGGAAGACCGCGCTCGAATGCCCGCCCCAACGCGAGCATTCCGCGATTTTTTGCCAGTCATACTCGATCTGGTCACCTGCGGGAAATGCTAGGCTGAAGACAACGACGCCATAGATTGAGGGACAATACGGACTCCTGAACGATGTGCGGCCTAACGACCTCCGACGTTGAAGCAGATTCGTCCGTCGGATCATTTGCAGCCAGCCGATTGCAACTTCACGGTTGCCTTATCCGCCGAACAGGCTGCAGCGCAGATAGCGCGCAACTGCTGCAGTAGCGCATCGAACCTCAAAGCGAACCATGACCTCGTAACACGCGTGGCGGCCCTGTCGATCGCCGAACGAGGCCAATCGGCTCACGACGTTCAGTGCCGCTGGCGGACGCGTCCGGCTCGACAGGGTGACGATTCCAGTCCGATAGACTTTCGAAACAGTAGTCAGATCAAAGTCCGGTGCTAATCAGCCTGGAACACGTCACCGTGCGTCAAGTTCTGTAACTTCTGCTCGGACGGATCACTCTCGATGGAGGACGATCGGAACTCTATTGAGGCGACGTTTTCGCCCGCCGTTTCTGTCCGCCGCGGTTGGCATCGCGCGGCGACATTCGACGCCCAAGCTTTTGAAATTGTCCCTAAGACAAAACATGGCTGCGTCTACATCCCTACGTCCTGTGAATCGCTCACAGAAGCGCATTACGTCTGGTCTGCACGACGTAAGGACTTCTTCGGCCCGCTGATCTCGCGCACGAGCGTATCCTGTACACCACATGGCCGCGATCGCGATCGCAGCAAGGGCGGTTGCCGAGCGGTGCGCATTGTAAGTCCACCCCATTCGTCTTTGATTCACCAAACCCCTCTTAAGCCGCATATCCTTCACTATGGTTCTTTGCCCAACGAGCGTCATCTGTTTATCGGGAGCTAGGCAACAGCTCGGCAGCGGCCGTCGCGGGGCCGCCGTAATCATTGTGGTCCCCTGAATCATCGTCTCGCCACGCGCAACACGTTCACTGCTAAGACTGAGACACGACAGAGACCCGCTGCGCTTTGCAGCGCGCGCAATGCGTTCCAGCCTCTGTGACATTCGCGATGCTAGTTCCCAATGTGACGTTCCCTGATGCGACGCTCTGCTTCGCAATGCCTACAACCTGACGCTACGATCGATTCAAGCATTTTTAGCGTCCAGCAAGTGTGAATACGCTCTGAGACGGGCACATCCGCATTGTGGACGAACTCGCGCCAGCTGCACGCTTCACCGGCTGCCCCGGTGTGAGAAACGTCGCCGGTGTTGGTCGATGACCGCTCGGCCTAGTGTTGGGTTGAAGGCGCGCCGGGACAATCGGCGATAAGTTATCGCCAACGCTGCTCGCTTGTTCGTCGTCCGATCCAACGATCTTAGAGCCTGCAGACAAGAGTTTGGCACGATAGTTTTCCGAGAGGCACAAGACTTTGGACCGGTGGGTCAGAATGGCTTGTTCTGGATTGTGACGGTCGCGGCTCTGACCGACGGCGGATCCTGTAGGCTCAAGCTGCCCCCTGCCTATTGCTAGTGTGCAATTGTTCAACGCCAGCTCAGCGGCTTCGACCTTGCGCTCCGCTGGCACGGCAGTTGCTACTCAGCGCGTGAGCTGGGTTTGGGTGCAGCCTAGCCGCAACGCGGAAGATATCATTCGTCGTTGATTGCTGCGGATCTTTCTGCGGACGGACTGAAGCGCCCGCACCGCCCTATGTTCGCGATCGCCTGATCTACGACGAAAGAGGCTTAATATGAGGAAACCAGCGGCAGGCGAGCTTTATATGGTGGGCAAGCTATTTGTCGTGGCCATTGCCATTCTGGTTTCGTCGGCAGCAGGTGCCAATGATGATCTAATGAGCGCCGCCAGGCGACTTTTCAAGCCGATCCCCTCAATGGTTCCAGCGGTGAGGGACAATCCGATCACCCACGAAAAGGTCGCCCTTGGCAAATCCCTGTTCTTCGATCCGAGGCTTTCGGCGAGCGAGGTCATTAGCTGCAACACGTGTCATAACGTTGGGATGGGCGGGGTAGATGCCGGTCCGACTTCGATCGGTCATCGCTGGCAGCAGGGTTCACGTCGCGCGCCAACTGTCTACAACGCGGTCTTCAACGTGGCGCAGTTCTGGGACGGGCGCGCGGCAGATCTCAAGGCGCAGGCCGCGGGCCCTATCCAGGCCGGCGTCGAAATGAATGCGACGCCCGATCGCGTGCTCAGCACGTTGAATTCCATGACGGAATATGTCGTTATGTTCAGTAAGGCGTTCCCCAACGATGCGGCGCCCGTTACCTTTGAAAATTCTGCCAAGGCCATCGAGGCTTTCGAGGCGACCTTGATCACACCCACCGCCCCCTTCGATCAGTACCTTGAGGGCGATGCATATGCTCTCAATGATCAGCAGAAAGCCGGGCTAAAGCTATTCATCGAAAAGGGATGCTCCTCTTGCCACAACGGAATCAACGTCGGTGGACAGGATTACTTCCCGTTCGGCGTGATTAAAAGGCCCGACGCAAACTTGCTTCCGAGAGACGATAAGGGACGTTTTGCCATCACTAAGAATCCTAGCGATGAGTATGTTTTCCGCTCCGCGCCATTGCGCAACGTCGCATTGCGGTCTCCCTACTTCCATTCCGGTCAGGTTTGGAGTCTCAAACAAGCGGTTGGCGTAATGAGCGAGGTTCAACTTGGCATAAAGCTGAGTGACAAAGAAACCGACGAAATTGTCGCCTTTCTAAATTCGCTTACCGGGCAGTTGCCGAAGATCGATTATCCGATACTACCCACACGCACCAACGTCACGCCAAGGCCCTCTTTAGACAAATAGGCCGTCACGATCGCGACACTCCATGTGATTAGCGAGAATACAGCGCAGTGACTCAGGCCGCGACGAAGTCAGGATCGGGTGGTCGAGCTAAAGCTATCAGCCAAACCTCTAGGTCGCTACGCTACCCTTTCGCAGCTGACACAAGCACTCTTTGGACGCGGGTCGACTTCATCTCGATCCTAGGTGGCTCAGCCCCGGAAAGAACAGCTGGCACTGCAACAAAAGCCGCACTGAGACGCGCCAAGTGACGCTGCTACGAGGGATCCGCGCCTTCCGTAGCTCGCGAGCACCGCATATCGCCGTACGCCGGCAATTTTTCCACCCTGACTTCAACGATCAAGACGCCCCTACCCTAGCGCGAGGAGCAAGCGCGACGTCGCAGCAATTTGCAATACCGTCCGATTATGCGAAAGGCAACCGCTCTCTCTGACAGGAGAAAAAGTGATGCGGCAGCCGAACGTTTTTGGAAACCATCACTCTGTACGATCTCACTCCAGTTGAGCAGCTCGAACTTGCGAGAGCAGTTTTGCCTCCCTTGCGCAATGTTACGACGGCACGGCAACTTCGATCTCGTATGCGGGACGCGCAACGCTGACGGGCGGACGCAGGCGCATTCGAACGCGCACAAGCTCCCGGAGGTTGCAAGCTGACATTGCCGCCTCAGCCGCGATGAGCTTCTTAAGAAGCCATTCAGTTGTGAATGGCCCTTTTGCCTGAAATGCTACAGAGCCCAAGTTTCGGGAGAGCTGTCGTGCGAAGTGTCATGGCGACAGCGACCAAAATGATCAGGGGTCCTTACGCCATCACCACGTCATTTGGCCTTCGGCAACTCGCTCATTGCGGCATTCCAGTTCGGCGTTCTCTGACCGAGTATGTTGCAAACAAAGAAGTCCAGCAGCTTGAGCTCGGCATAATTGCCCGGTGTTCCGTGATTGCCGCCCGGCACATAAAGCATATCGAAGAATTTTCCCGCCTTGACCAGCCGATCTACAAGCTGCAACGTGGAGGACGGATCGACATTCCGGTCCATTTCGCCGACGACAAGCATCAGCTTACCCTGCAACCGATGTGCGTTGTCGATCGCCGAAGACTGCGAATATTCGACGCCGACCGGCCAACCCATGTACTGTTCGTTCCACCAGATTTTGTCCATGCGGTTGTCGTAGCAACCGCTGTTGGCCACAGCTACTTTGTAGAATTCAGGATAAAACAGCAGCGCGCTCACTGCATTCTGCCCGCCGGCGGACGTGCCAAAGATGCCGACATTGGAGATATCATACCAAGAATATCTTGCGCTGGCCGCCTTGTGCCACAGGATTCGGTCGGGAAAACCGCCGTCCTTCAGATTCTTCCAAGCAACGTCATGAAACGCGCGCGAGCGGTTATTCGTACCCATGCCATCGATCTGAACAACGATAAATCCCAGCTGGGTGAGCGGTTCGACCCGCGTCGAGAAAGATTTCGGAACGGAAGATCCGTGTGGGCCGGCATAGACATCCTCGACGACCGGATATCTCCTGTTTGGATCGAAGTTGACCGGCAGGTGAATGACGCCCCATATATCGGTCTTGCCGTCGCGCCCCTTGGCAGTGAAGCTCAATGGCGGCTGCCAACCGACGCCGATCAGGTCTCTTATGTCGGCCCTCTCGACATTCGTAAGTTCGGCATTATCGCTGGCCCGGTACAACACCATGCGCGGCGGCAAGTCAAGGCGTGACCACAGGTCGACATAGTAGCGGCCGCTCGGTGAGAACTCAATGTGATGATTGGCCTGCTCAGGCGTCAGCGCAGTCAGTCCCCTCCCATCGAAGTCGATGCGATAGGCGTGGATGAAATAGGGATCCTCCCCAGAGTTCATCCCGCTGGCGCCAAACCAGATCTGGCGTCTGATCGGATCGACATAATAGACCGCGCGGACCACCCAATCTCCTCTGGTGATCTGATTTTTTAGCTCACCGGTCCGGCCATTGAACAAATACAGGTGCTCATGCCCGTCGCGCTCGGACGCCCAGATGATCTCCTTCCCATCCTCAACGTCGTACCGGAAGGTCTTTCCAGTACGCGGCTGCAGACGCCCGTACTCGATAAAGGTCTCGCTGACCTCGTCAATCAAGGAGCGCACCTGCCCGGTGGCGGCGTCCACCTCGACAAGTCGATAGAGCTGATGCCCACGTTGATTGTATTCGAAGGTAAAGGCACGTCCGTCCTTCCACCACTTGATCGGCGACAGTTCATACGGATTTGGGAAAGCGGTGCTGTCGATTGCAATCACGCGCCGGCTGACGACATCAATGAGCACCGGCTGGGACAACGCCAGGGCATCACCCGGCTTTGCATATGTCATCGACAAAGGCCTGGGTTGAATCTGGTCAGTTGGAGAAGATTCGACGTAGTGAATCTTCCTTTGGTCGCCTGGACGGATCCGATAAGCAGCCAGGCGAATTGAGTCCGGAGACCATCTCAACGTCGACAAAGCATAGTAGTTTCCTTCTGATCCGTCCCAGGTCAATGGGATGTCCTGCAAGCCGTCCTTGCTGCGCAGAAAGATATTGTAGTTTCTAATATAGGCGTCCCATCTCCCGTCGAGAGATGTACTTGTCTTCGACGAATGATTCACAGCAGGTAGCGTGTCGTCAGCACTCAGCCCCTGATGGACCTGCATGCTTGTGCAGACATAACTTGCAAGTTCGCAGCTCCAGCGGGTATTCTCGATTTCGAAACTGAGCCTTTGACCGCTATCGGCCAGCTCGAAACGGGCGAAGGGCAGATCGTCGGCTTTGTAGTTCTTATGGCTCTTCCTGTTCAGCGCCGCCGCGAGGCGAATCTGATCAAAAGCTGGTCGCTTTACACCTGTGGCAGCATTCACCAGCATGAACTGGCGTTTGCCCTGGGTTGTACGTCGGTAGACGAACGACTCGCCCTCTGGCAGCCAGAACGGCACTTCGGGTACATTGACGGTGAGTTGGCCGTAGCGGTCGCCGATCGTCAGCGCTCGCTCATAATCGGACTGAACCAGCGGCGGACGGGCGATTTCGTCGGCCAGGGCGTGCGTGGCAGCAGATTCCGGCTGGACCAGCATCGCAAGCACTACAAGAACTCCAGGTCGCATTTCATCCCACGAAAATGACAAGCTCGTGCCAACCGCGGCAACCTGACCAATGTCCGATCGCTGCTCGGCCGCCGGTGATATGCAGGGGCCATGCCAGCTGATGCGGCGCGCGTGCCGGCTCTTTTCGATCTCAACGTCGTTTTCGCGCCAAGATCTGTGACTGTTCAACGCACAGCTGGTCGGAGGTTGAACACAAAGCACATATCGCACGTGGTCTGGTGGTTGATTTCAGGCCGCAGCATGCTGAAAGACTTGAACTCCGGCTCCAACAACTGCCAAGGCAGCATGAAGATGCCATCGAAAGTCAACCGATTGGCTCCTACCGCCATCACATGCAAGGACGCAGCGATCTCCTCTTCGTTTCGCCACGGCTGCCGTGGTTGTTGCAGCTGGTCAGATATGCGATCATCTTCGTCATCAGATCGCGCGCCTCGGCCTCGGCGGCAATTGTAACCGGACGATAAGTGCCGCTGGTTAGACGTACATCATTTGGTCGACAGCTCTTTGACTTGCCGTGAGGCGCAATCGATGGGCTGCCAATGATCGAGCCTCTGTCGATATCGTTGCAGACGCCCCTGCCGGTCGAATCCGTCTGCTCCGAGAACGCAACGTCGTACTCTCGACACCTTATGCGGGGACTGACGCGCAATGGAGCGGTGGTGTTGCGGTGTGCTGCTCCTGATGAGAGAATGTTGCACGCAGTGGCACCGTTGATCGTTTGCGGCCGAAACCACCTGTGTGCTGATGTGACCAGGAGATCGATCATGAGTTCGCGCGTGACGCCTCGCCCTCCGGTTGCTGGGACGATCGCGCGCGGCTACGAACTGGGCTGGATCTGAATGCTCATGACCTAGCGATAACTCGCATCCGTGAGATGTCCGTCCAGGCGATCACGAAAGCTTCTAGATAGCCAGTCAAGTCCCTCAGGTTGCCAATGAGCTCACCTTCTCTCCTCCGGCAGATCGGTGAGGTCTGACAAACTGGATCGCATCGCCTTATGCATTATTGGCGAGTTTGACGGTCGCACGTTCGCCAACGCACCATCTTCAGCGCAAGTGACGATGGTACTGCGCCCAGCTTCATCTCATCGCCCTGTATGTGCGGTTGATGATGCGAGCGTCCAAAACCCTACCATAAGATACGACCATCTAAGACGCCGGGCGGAGAGCGATGCGAAGCCCCTTTGTCACGCCGGCCGCGCTCCATATTCCTGGGAACGGCACGCGGATTGCTGGGCAAGGATCAACGAGTTGCCGCGAAGAAAGCGGTCGCAACGGACCCGGAGTCCAAAATGAGGCTTATCCGATTGATCTTGATCGATCTGACTTTGATGCTGCTCGCACCGGGGAACGCAGAAGCCACGATTAGGGCCGCCGGCGCAGCCTTCACATCTGCTACCAAAACTGTGGCGTCATCGGAGCGGATTTCGGCCCCAGATCCAATCTTGAGCTCTGGCGCGAGCCGACAGCCTTCCGGCCCAACGACACAAGCGGCGCCATTTCAGCTTGCAACGAACACCCTCGGTCCGGTCAAGCCGGCTGAGCATTCCACGATGCTGGAATTGGGCTCTCCCTGTGTGATCGGCAAGCGCGCAGGGCAGCTTCCGATTGCCACGATCATCGATGGCTCGGAGATGCTCAACAAGCCGCTTGTCCTAACACCATCGATCTGTATTGCCGCAACCATGCGTTATGGCCTCTTGGGGCGCAGACACCGCGTTGGAGCGGAACAGACTGGATTCTCGGAGGCATGGTGATCGCGGCGATTCTGCTCGTGATCTTGGTAGAAAGATACTTCACAGGCGCGGGCACGTGAGAGAAGCAAAACCTGGCTATATCGAATTCGCCTTCAACGGCTCTCTCGCAAACATCCCGCTGGTGGCCCAATTCAGCGCGCCAGCCAAAGGCATCACGGCTATTTTCGGGCCGCCTGGCTGCGGCAAGACCGCGCTCGCACGCTGCATCGCCGGCGTGCAGCGTCTGCCGGGTGGATTTTGCGCAATCGATGGTGAGATTTGGCAAGATCAGACGACGTTTCGGCCGCCTCATCTGCGTCCCGTCGCTTATGTATTCCAACGACCAATTCTTTTTTCGCATTTGTCCGTCAAGCGCACCCTTCTGTTCAACGCGTCAAAATCGAAACCGACACTGATCGACTTTGATGGCGTGGTCGAATTGCTCGCCCTTACCCCGCTCCTCGAGCGTTCGCCATCGCATCTTTCTGACGCCGAGCGACAGCGCCTTGCCCTGGGCAGCGCGCTGCTGGCACAACCTCGGCTACTTTTGCTTGACGACCCGCTCATTTTGCTCGACCGCTCCGCTAAGTGCGAGATCTTGCCGTTTCTCGAGCGCATGCGGGAAGAGCTCCCATTACCCATGATCTATGTCAGCCATGACATGGCTGACATAGAGCGTTTTGCCGATCATCTCGTCATGATGAAAGATGGCGTTGTGACTGCGGCCGGGCCACTCAATGTCGTTCAGATCGCCCCGGCTCTTGCCGCGCGCGGCGATGCGGCAGTCTGCCTTGATACCGTGGTCGGCGGCTATGACGGGCGCTATGGGCTGATCATCCTCCGCCTCAAAGGTGCGCGCCTGTTGATCCCTGGAGCGCCGCTTAGGCCGGGCGCGCAGCTGCGGCTGCGCGTCGCAGCCGGTGACGTCAGCATCGCGTGCGAGCCGCCGCGCGCCAGCTCCATCCTCAATGTCTTTCCGGCACGCATCAAAGCCTCTCTGCCGTTCGACGATGCTGAGGTTACCTTGGTCCTGGCTCTCGAAACTGGCCGTTCGGGCGTACCGCTTCTGGCCCGCATCCCGCGTCGCTCCTTTGATGCGCTACGGCTCAGCAATGGCATTGACGTATTCGCCGAGGTCGCGCGCGCCGTGCCGGTCGCAGTCCCCGAATGGTTGCTCGTAGGGCCTTCCACATCAGCAGGAGGCGTTCGACAGGTAAGCGCCGATACGAGAATTGAACAGCAGTCGGAGTACGACAGTGAGCGACAATCTTGATGAGATAGATTCGAAGCATATTGCGGCTGTCTCCGACCGGCCAGACGATGTAGATATGCTACAGGGCGATTTAGCCCAGGATCTCGCGCGGCGAGCCGTACGCGTCGGCGGCATCATCCGGCGACACTTAACGGGCGCACACGGTACCCAGCCTGGTCGCAGGGGACATTACGTCAGGGCGACAAATCTCGATTTCCGGGCAAGTCGGCAGCGCAGCTTTTTCTATAAGCTCAATACAAATGGACTTGCGAAGGCCGCAGCTATTGCTTTCCGCGCGCTTCGCGACCTGGTCGCTCTCCGCGCGATGAGCACATTTTGCCGGCAGCAAGCAACTGGCGGCCGCCTGCGCGCCGAATTCGTCGACCCAATTGCCCGTGACGTATCACTTCTGACAGCCGTTCTAGTTAGATGTCTTGCCGCTTGGCGAATTTTCACGGGTGATGTTGGCACGTTGCTATTTTGCGATCGCCAAATCGTTCAGCGATGGTGGCGCGATATCTCCACGCGCCTAACGCGCAGCTGGGCTTTCATTCCCAGCTGCGACTATTTGGGCACTATGATACCGGAGCGCTTGATGACGACTTTACGACCACCGGATACGTCGGCTCCGAAATCGCCCGTCGGACTCCTTCGCCGTCTCTGAAAACAGCCTTACCCTTCAAAACAATTCAAGAGAAAAGAAAGCCAGATAGTTGTCATTCGAAAGGCAAGGCGTTCGGCCACCCTCCCGGCCAGCGCCGCATGCAGCGCATCGGGATAGAAAGCGGGCCGCCCCATTGCCGCAGGACCTCCAGAATCTGCTGCTTGCCGCAGATTCTGCTTCGTCTCGACTCTTCAGTTTATGTCTCCATATTAGCTACAACCGGGTTGTGCCTGCACACCAGCATACTCCCACTCACCACCAAAGAACCTGACATATTGACGTCTCTCCTCGTGGTCATGAAGCCTCAGAGCCATAGCCGCCTGTACGATTGAGACTCTACAGCCTGACGCTACGTAGACTTCAGGCCTTCATTGCCACCGCAGCGAGCCTGGTTGGGTTTCATTCCCGTTTCAGATGCGGCAAATCCTCGCGGCCTGGTGATTACCTGCCGTTTCGAGCGGCCTTAATGCGCGAGCCGAACTCTGCAGCCAAGCCGCTGCGCGGCGCAACCAGGACAATCGGCTCTTGAGACCTCATGGCATGTCGTTTGCTTCGCCAGCGTGGTCACCATGTCCGGAAAACAAATGTGTGAGGACCGTATGCTTGGAATTGGAAGTCAATTGCCGCCGTTCGAGGTCACAGGCGTGAAGCCTGGCTTTCAGGCGCAGGAAGAAGATGGGCAGAGTGCATTCGAGACGTTGACCGAAGCTAGCTTCCCAGAAAAATGGAAGATCATCTTCTTCTATCCCAAGGACTTTACCTTCGTCTGCCCGACCGAAATCGCCGAGTTTGCCAGGCTTTCCAAGGAATTCGTCGACCGCGATGCAGTAGTACTGGGGGGCTCGACTGACAACGAGTTCTGCAAGCTTGCGTGGCGACGCTCACATGTCGATTTGCAAAATTTACCAATCTGGCAGTTTGCCGACACAAAGGGGACCCTGGTCGATGGCCTTGGTGTGCGATCCCCCGAAGGGGTCGCGTATCGTTACACCTATATTGTTGACCCCGCCAACACGATCCAGCACGTCTATGCGACCAATCTCAACGTCGGCCGCAGCCCCAAGGACACACTGCGCGTGCTGGACGCCCTCCAAACCGACGAGCTCTGTCCCTGCAACCGCGAAATCGGCGGCGAAGTCCTGAAGGTCGCTTGAGGCAGCATGTCGTCGATTGAACAGTTGAACGAAAAGATCCCCGATTTCGCCAAGGACGTCAGGCTCAATCTGACGTCCTTGATGGCCGATGAGACACTCTCGCCGCAGCGGCAATACGGGCTGTTGCTGGCGAGCGCGATCGCCACCCGCAATGCAGACGTCATTGCCGCAATGGAATCCGCCGCGGTCGCCGTGATGACGCCCGTGGCGATCGCGGCAGCGAAATCTGCGGCCGCTGTGATGGCGATGAACAATGTGTACTACCGCTTCGTTCATCTCGCCTCTAATCCGGAATACAAGACGATGCCGCCACGGCTGCGCATGAACGTGATTGGCAGTCCGGGTGTTGACAAGTCTGATTTCGAGCTATGGTCACTTGCAGTCTCCGCCATAAACGGATGCGGTGCTTGTATCGATGCCCACGAGAAGACACTGCGAGCTGCGGGCGTCAGCTCCGAAGTGATCCTCACTGCCGTGCGTTCTGCCGCTATCGTCCAGTCAGTGGCGATTGCTATCGAAGCCGTTCGGCCGAGCCCATCCCAGGCAACGCGCTGATTCCTCCTCTGCCAGCCGATCGACAGGGTGTGGCGCCGTTCCGTATCGCCACACCGATCCTGTTACCTTGATACGTGTCTAGCTCAAATTGCTCGCACCGTGCCAGAGGCGGAACGCGCGAAGGATGCTAATATTCCGACGCTTAGGGAGGCTCGTACCACGGCTCGTTCCATCTCACCTCACCCTCAGCCAAATTTGAACAGCACCCCATATCCGCCGCGCGGGTAACTCCACTGGATATCGCCGGTGGGCTCGGCGATCACCCGACAGGTACCGCACTCGATACAGCCGTCAACAGTCACCTCGACTCGCCCCTCATCGTTCAGCTCATAGCATCGCGCGGGGCACGCTTTCAAAAGCGCAACTAGCTGCGGCGATGGGGACGTGTGTGCGCGAACCTTGACGTGAGGACGACCAATGTCGACAAGGTAGCGGTTGTAATACAGCTTGTCTTCCACGCGCACCGAGGGTTCGGCATCCATGCTTTGTCCTTCCATACTTGGAACTCACACTTTTGATAATTAGCGCCAGGCTCGCGCAAAACGACATGCATCGCCGAACAGCCCCATCCATGAGCGCGCCTTGACAAAGGATTTCAAGGTCGCCTTCTCCTTCTCAACCTTGGGCGTACCATCGACCCGCACAAAGTTTTGCATTGCCTTAGAGATGAGCTGCGGATAGGTGAGAAAGAAGTTTTGTGAGTGAGTATGCATCAGGGGTGGCAAATCCTTGTACTTCTTGAGGTCCTTGATGACGAAGGACTCATCCAACATCTTCTTGTAGAGCGACAGATTTGTCGCTGTCATCGGCTCGCCGCGCGATTTCACCAGGCCGATCGCTTCGGCCGCTATGCGACCTGAGGTCATCGCGAGATTGGAGCCCTCGCGATGAACGGCATTGTTGAGTTGCGCCGCATCGCCAACGACCACCCAGCCTTCCCCGTAGAGCCGTGGGATCGATTTGTAGCCTCCTTCAGGGATGAGATGCGCCGAATATTCCTTGACTTCGGAACCTGCTAGCAGAGGCAACACAGAGGGATGCCTTTTGAATTGATCGAGCAAGCCGTAGGGCGTCTGGCCGGTGCGCTGGAAATCGGCGACGAGACAACCGATGCCCAGCGAAATACACTCTTTGTTGGCATAGATGAAACCCATTCCGGTCATACCGCGGGAAATGGTGCCCGCCGCCTCGATCACGACGCCTTCTTCGCCCTTAAGATTGAAACGCGCTTCGATGGTCTCGCGAGGCAAGAAGTGCATTTCCTTGACGGCGAGCGCAACGTTATCGGGTGTCGGCCGCGCGCGCAGGCCCGCGCGCGTCCCAAGCAGACCATTGACCCCTTCAGCGAGCACGACGACGTCGGCATGTATTTCGCCGTCGCGGCGATCTGTACGAACGCCGACAATCCTTTCACGCTCGTCCCGTACGAGCTCCGTCACGGTCGTCTCGCAGAGCACGGTCGCGCCGGCTTCGCGCACCTTTGACGAGAACCATTTATCAAACTGCGCGCGTATGATCGTGTAACGGTTCGGCCGCTCCTCGTTGAAGTCGTCCGAGCGGTAATGCATCCCGACATGCGAGCGGTCGTCCATCATCCAGAACCGTTGTTCAACCAGATGACGTTCGAGCGGCGCCTCTTCGCGAAACTCGGGGATTAGCTTTTCCATCATGTCCGCGTAGAGGATTGCGCCCTGCACATTTTTCGATCCAGGATATTCGCCGCGCTCGAGCTGCAGCACCTTCATGCCTTGCCTGGCCATGGACAGCGCCGCCGCGTTACCAGCCATGCCGGCTCCTACCACGATGGCATCGAACCTCTCTTCAATCATCATCATCTCCTCTAGACCGCGATCCGGGCGCGCGAATTCGGCAAGAGCCGAGCGCGAAATGCCGCCGTCAGCGCCGGCAGCAATTGCATGGCATCACTGACGATCGCAACATGGGCGAAGTCGAAGATCGGAGCACGTTTGTCAGTATTGATGGCGACGATCAGATCCGCCCCCTCGACACCCACCCGGTGCTGGATCGCGCCGGAAATACCGGCCGCAATATAGAGCTTTGGCCGGATCGTCTTGCCGGTCTGACCGATCTGCCGATCAGACGTAACCCATCCCTTCTGCACCAGAGGACGCGAGCAGCCATATTCAGCGCCAAGAAGAGTTGCAAGCTCGCGCACCAGCCGGAAGTTCTCAGGCGATCCCAGTCCCAAGCCACCCGCAACCACGACGTCGGCATAGGCCAGATTTGATGTCTCGGAATCACGATCTGGGAGGAACGACAGAACTTTCGTGACAATATCGTCTTCGACAAGGCCGAGCGGATGGACGATGATACGGGCAGCATCACGTTCGACGCGCTCAGGCATCGGCATGACCCGCGGACGCACCGTTGCCATCTGCGGACGATAATTCAAGGTATAGATCGTGCAGAGCAACGAGCCACCAAAGGTCGGACGCGTCGCCGCAAGAGAACCATCGGCGTCGACATCGAGCGCGGTGCAGTCGGCAGTGAGTCCCGTTGACAAAGTGGTCGCCACCGAACCCGCAAGATCGCGCCCCAGCGTGGTCGCGCCCAACAGCAGGATCTCGGGCTTGTAGGTATTGACGAGTTCGGTGAGCGCCTTGGTATACGATTCATTGCGGTAATCCGCCAAAACGTTGTCGCTCACGAGATAGGTCAGATCGGCCCCATAGCAAAAGGATTCAAGTGCGGCGTTACGGGTGGACTGCCCCTCCGGGCCGACAACGACCGCGGCGAGATTCACCTTCAGCTTGTCGGCAAGCCTGCGCCCCGCTCCCATGAGCTCCCAGGAAACCGGATGCACCTGGCCGCGCTCCAGCTCGACGAAAACCCAGACATGCTTGTAGGCCTTAAAGTGCTCCGGCAGTTCCTTCTTGGCTGCTGCCCGGCCGGCCGCCGCAGGCACAGCTGTTTTGGTGACATTGCTCATGCTTTAAAGTCCCCTCAAGAATACGCGCGCCCGCGCCACAGGTTTGTATCTAGATTCAGTTGACTGAGGATCAGTTCTGATCAGCAAGTGGCCTGGCTGCTCGGCTGCCCGGCCCGCTTAGTGCAAACCGACCAGGCAGTAAAACTCGTCATCGACGTAGACGCTCCGGGCGGGCCAGAGCCAGAGATGTCCTCGACGGTAGTGCCTCGCGCGCTCGGTTCGACAAGCGCCACGGTGCCGGCGACGCCGCTACGGCATCTGTGCCCGGAAGAGTTGTTGCGTCCGCCTGCTCTGCAGTATCGGCGCCTCGCTTTCGGCCCAGCGCTCTGCACCGGGTGCGACCACCAAAGCGATCGGAGCTGCGCACCTGTCATGCACTGCGTGGTCAGCCTCCAGCCCCGGCACCTTGCATCGGCCGAGCTTGGCGCCTCCGCCGGACGCATGTTGCTATCCGCGTTGCGACGAATGCCACTTTGCACGCATCCGCGGACTCGCTCGACGCTGACGACTATGTACATGCCCTCTCCAGGTGTTGCGCAACGGATGACTTAGCCACTGACCACCATCTCACGGTCGGTGTCGGCTTCGTTCGCATCAAAGGCCATATCGAACGGACCGGGTGCGAGCGTGAGCCGCGAGATCATGCCGCATCGCTCGGTAGGCGGTAGAAGCAGTGTCATAGGTGTTCCTTTTTCATCTCGGACGACCGCCATCTGTCAGCATCGATGACGGGATAGGCACGACAACAGCAAGTGTCGTACCACTTGCAAGAACCATCGAAAGTCAGGCGGAAGCAATGATTTGACAGAAACTTAAATGCTCGCTCAGGGCCTTGGACACGATCAGTCCGGACATGGGTCGGGAATGCGACAGCGTCGCTCGGGTCATGGCTGGCAGAGAGATGATCTGGATGAAGGAGCTTTCAGACCGCACGGCAATCGTTGGAGAGCACCTCATTGCGGTGGAGCGCGAAGTCACTTCAGCTCGCTCAACGGAACAAAGGCTGTCGGTTTGCCTGGGCCTGCAACCGCATCCTTCAAAACCTTGAATACTCGCTGATCAATCGGCCGCGATGCCACGAAATCAGCATAAGCCTGCTCCAGCATCGCTTTGCACCGAGCTCTGATTTCCAGCTCTGTGGCGCCAGAAAATTGCTCTTCTGCGAAATATTGTCCCATGCGCTTTAGGATGTGAAGGCGCGCGACATTTACAATCTTCGGATCATAATCGACGCCAAGCAGCGAAAAGAACTCCTCTGCCGACGAGGCGTTGCTAAGCCGGTCCAGGATAGGGGCTGCCGGGGATGAGTTGATCATCGAAAGGTCTCCTTTGGATCAGCTCTCGGACGCCAAATTAGATACTCTTAGCGCCTGATGATATTGCCGCGGTTCTACCTCGCACAGCGGGTGCGCATCGCCAACGCCTGGAACGCCGACGCGCTCAACTTCGCTATCCAGATCTGCAGGTTCGGCGGGCGCCGACGTCAGCCCGGATGAGGAAGGGGCATGAACGGCCAAACCGCAATCGGTGCTGATGCTCGTCCGACCGGTGGTCGGGCGGGACGGCAGCCTCAAGAGAAGACGTCGCTTGGCAGTCCGCGGACGGCTCGCTGCCGGATTGCAGATCACAGCATGAATGCCGGAATAGCCCGTAATAACTGGAGCGCAGATTTGCGACCAGCGAGCTGGCGTGCGGAAGTGGGTCACTTTCGCGCCAATCAGTGGCATCGGATGGCCTCCTTGCGACGCACTTGGTCTCTCGAATAGTCGGCGCAAACGATGCTAAGCACGGCTCTTCACTCGCTTTGGGTGGCTGGGCATCCGCACACGTCGCGCCAGATCGCCGCCACCGTTTGGCGCTCGACCGGCAGCTTGTGCTCGATCGCATGCTTGCGAACCTGCGACAGGATCTGTCTGGCTTGATCGGCGCTGGCGGCCAGCTTGAGTTCATCGAGCAACGCCGTAATCGCCGCAAGTCCAGAATGCTTGCCGATCACAAAGCGGTTGCGGCGGCCAAGCAAAGCCGGATCAAGCGACTGATAGGTGCGCTGATCCTTCAAAAGGCCATCGACATGAATGCCGGATTCGTGCGTAAATACGTACTCTCCAACGATGGCCTTATTCAGAGGAATGGCACGCGCGGCCGCTGCAGCCACCAATGCGGCGACGTTCTCGAGCTCCGGAAGTATGATGCCGGTCTCGCGCCCGTAGAGCTGCTTGAGTGCGACCGCGACTTCCTCGAGCGGCGCATTTCCGGCCCGCTCGCCTAACCCGATGACGGTCACCGAAGCGTGGCTCGCGCCAGCTTTGATGGCTGAGAGTGTATTGGCGGTTGCGAGTCCGAGATCGTCGTGGCCGTGAAATTCGAGTTCCAAATCGGTGGTCACACGCAGTTTCCTGACCAGCGCGTAGGTTGCGTCGGGATCGAGCACACTGAGCGTATCTGCAACACGAAAACGACGCGCGCCCGCGGCTTTTGCGACTGCAATCAGCCGGATCAGAAACTCGACGTTGGCGCGCGAAGCGTCCTCGCCGCCAACAGAAACCTGAAGCCCCTTCTGACGAGCATAGCCGACCAATTGCCTCACCTGTTCCAGTGCCAGGCTGCGATGACCGCCGAGCTTGGCTGCGATCTGCACATCGGAAGTCGGGATCGACATGTTGATCATGGACACCCGGGCTTCAATCGCCGCATCGACGTCCGCTTTCCTCATCCGGCACCAGCCTATCGTAGTCAGCGGAAGATCTGCTTCGACAATGGCGCGGATTGCTGTGATTTCCTCATTGCCCATCGCGGGCGTTCCCGCCTCGATCTCCGTGACCCCGGCCCGCGCGAGCGCCTGCGCGATCGCCAGCTTTTCCTTCGTGGTGAACGCAACACCGGGCGCCTGCTCCCCGTCCCTTAGCGTCGTATCGTTAAGCACGGTCGGCTTCGCGCGTTCTTGATCGAACCATGAGGGTTCGTCACTAGAGGCGATCACGCAGGCTGACTCCTTGTCTTTGACCACATCCCCTTAAGCAACCCGCATGCCACTGCGCTATCCCCGGCAACCCATTGAAAGTCTACGCTCCGTCCTTAACCTTCGTTCCCCAACGGATTATTGAAGGCGACGGGCTCATGAATCGGACACTTTGCTATTCCCAAGTCTCGCTCGAAAGCCAACGCGATTGCAGCGCGCCGAGATGTGGCGCTTGATCCCGGTGCAATTCTAGCCGGCTGTCTTGGATCCATGGTGAGTTGCTGGTATCGATACGGCGTTTGGCCGCACAACCAACCTGCCGGAGTTCGCCAGATCTGGGAGCGCGCTCGCGCCGCAACGTACGATAACAAGTCAGATGGGCCAGTCAGCGGCGACCTCCTGGCGACCCGCCAGCAGCAGAAGGTCGCGCCGGCGCTCCGCCATCCGGCTCTCACCGCTTTCTTCGCCGAAACACAGGTTGAAGTCGCTACATTGCGTGCACACTGGTGTTGTACACATCGCGAGGCCTTCATCCTCGCAAATCATCCGATAGAAGAAACGCTTCCAACGCATATTGTTGACATTGCGCGCGGCGAGCGGCGCGTAGTGACGGCTGAGCACCCGAGAGAGCTCGCCACGATTGCGCAATCCGAGATCTTCCCATAGATGGTCTGGTTCGATGGCTCGTCGGGCGATCATGGCAGCCAGCCAGCGGCCGAGATCTCCTTCCGTCGAGCGGTGCTTCAGGAGTAGATCGCGCACCATTGCGATTTCGTCGTTCTCATTGCATTTGTACCTCAGGAGCTCATCGGGGAGTTCGACCTCAAGTGAGGGAAAGTACTGCGCGAGCAAAGCCGCGAGTTCATCGCCCGATAGGCCAGTCTTCTCCGGAAGAGCGCCGCCATCCATCGTGGCAGCCGCCAGAATAGATGCCAAGGCGTGGCGGTCGAAATGACTGTCACTGGCAATGTCGGCATCCGCAGGAAGTACGCCGGTGAGGAGGCGGTAGGCTACAATTCCGTTGGAACTGCTCGCATCAGGCTTACAAGCAGCCATAAACGGAAGGAAGTGCACTTCAGACATGATTTTGTGGGTCTCTATAGCGGCCGGGTTTGCGTCGCCGCGTCCTGGTCCCGGCCGGGAGCGCTGATCAGAATGCCGGCCTCCCCGGATGGGGGGTGAGGGAGGCCGGCATCCGTCGCGCGCCTTCACAAGGCCGCGACTCACGACCTTTACGAGGCCGCGAGTTCGGCGGCAGTTTTGCCGATGATGGATTCGTCGACCGGCTTCATAATGCCATGCTCCATCAGCATGTCCTCGAGCTCGTCCATGGAGATCGGAGTCGGAATGATACCCTTGCCGCCATTGTTGTGAACCTTGGTAGCGAGATTGCGATAGTGATCGGCCTGCTTCGAATCCGGCGCATACTCGAGCACCGTCATGCGGCGGAGTTCGGCATGCTGCACCACGTTGTCGCGCGGCACGAAGTAGATCAGCTGAGTGCCTAGCTTCTTGGCCAGCGCCTCCGCCAGTTCCAACTCCTTGTCCGTCTGTCGTTCATTGCAGACCAGGCCGCCCAGCCGCACACCGCCCGAGTTGGCGTATTTCAGGATACCCTTGGAAATATTGTTGGCGGCATACATAGCCATCATTTCACCGGACATCACGATATAGATCTCCTGCGCCTTGTTTTCACGGATTGGCATCGCAAAGCCACCGCAAACGACGTCGCCGAGCACATCATAGGATACGTAGTCAATGTTCTCATAGGCGCCGTTCTCCTCGAGGAAGTTGATCGAAGTGATGACGCCACGACCGGCGCAGCCGACGCCCGGCTCAGGACCACCGGACTCCACGCAGCGGATGTCTTTGTAGCCGACCTTCATCACGTCCTCGAGTTCAAGATCCTCCACGCTGCCGGCACTCGCCGCCAAGCTCAGAATCGTGTCCTGCGCTTTGGCATGCAGGATCAAGCGGGTCGAGTCCGCTTTAGGATCGCACCCGACAATCAGGATTTTCTGACCCATCTCGGCCAGCGCCGCCAACGTGTTCTGGGAAGTCGTCGACTTACCGATGCCACCTTTCCCGTAGAACGCGATTTGCCTTAGTGAAGACATGTTGCTCTCCATCAACCGATTTGCCAAAAGTTGCGCGCCTCTTACGCGCGAGCTTGTTTCTCTCTCTCAGAAACGGGGCACACGGGTTCAAGGGAAGGAGCACATCGCTCGTCTTACGCGTCGGCGTGCGCTCAGCCCTCACTCAGTGTTGCTGCCCGATATTAGCAACCGCCGTGCCAACGCTCGTAAACGCTGCCAAGTCTTTGATTACATTTAAAAAGCCACCTGCCCGCGAGTGCGCATGGCTGTTTTGGAACCTATCGGTCAGCGCGGCTGTCAGAAAACGAACAAGAGGCAACCGCTGACGCGAAGCTCATTTGCATGGGCTGTCCCATATCTTCAGCCACGGAATGGGACTTGCTACTCCTCTCGTGAACCGGCTCTCTGGGGCTTGGGCGGTGCGACAATGTCGGTTGCGATCCAGACTGATCGGACAGCGGATACCAGCGGCGCTTAGCCAACTGACATTGAAGATAATCGGCAAGACCATCGAATGGGCGTCGAACGCAGCAGCGACAGGGCCACCGTTCAGCTCAGCGCTGCCAACATAGGTATGACATGGCGACAATCATCTTTTATCAAAAGCCCGGCTGCGCGACCAATGCGCGTCAGATTCAAGCGTTCAACGCTGCCGGTCACGACATCATAGCCAAAGATATTTTGATGGAGCCGTGGGCTTCGGAAGAACTGCGCCGCTTCTTCGGCAATACCCCGGTCGCCTCCTGGTTCAACCAAGCGGCCCCCCGTATCAAATCAGGCGAAGTCAATCCCGCCATGATTGACGCCCAGCGCGCACTAGCGTTGATGTTAGACGATCCGCTCCTGATACGCAGACCTCTGATCGACGTCGATGGATCACGATGCGCCGGATTCGATCATGAGCTCGTGCTGTCGCTGCTTGGCCGCGAGACCCCAGATGATCTCGAGGGATGTGTGCATGACGCAAACGAAACGCGCTGTCCGCAAACGTGAGGCTAGTACAGAAGGCTTTGATGCGAAGAACCACATTTTTCTGCTTCCGGATTGGTTCGTGACCGCCGACTCGGGCCCTCGCTGAGAAGGCCAACCTGGCTGCTCCGTAACACGGATCTGCCGATATTGCGCCTCGGGTGAATGCTGCCTCTACCGGCCCTGCAATGTGCGGGGTTGCTGCATTGCCATTTTGATTCTGCATGGCCCAACGGGCATTGATTGGATCGGGGCATCAAGCCAACCAACAATCTCCTGAAGAGATTGGACTCAGCACAGACAATGAATCGAACAGCTATCAAGCAAAGACAACGACGCTTCGATAGCCGTGCTTCTTATGCAACTCAGCCGCATAATTGCGGTGAGCCCACCACTATTTTGATCCGCATCAAATCCTTCGCCGCTTGTCATGTGTGACAGAGATCTCGCGCGCGTTATCGCGCGACTTTTGGAATGGAGAATTCGATGAGAAGAAGAACAATTCTGACGACGACGTCGCTCCTCACGCTCGCGATCTCGTTGGCCAGCATCTCGGCACAGGCTGCAGATCTCGGTCCGGCGCCGGTTTATTACAAAGCACCCCCGATCGAACCGTTCAATCCATGGATGATCCGCCTGCGGGTGCTCGGCGTTTTGCCGGATACCGCAGGCAGTTCAGTCCACGTCTCCGGGGTACCCTCGCTGTCTTCTCCCAACTCCGGGCTATCGATCAGCGATCAAGCCATACCGGAGCTCGACATCACGTATTTCTTCACAAAAAACATCGCGGCCGAACTTATTCTCGGCGTGACCCGCCATCACATCAGCGGCACTGGCACGCTTAATGGACTCGATATCGGCAAAGCCTGGCTATTGCCGCCGACGCTAACCCTGCAATATCACTTCAACGATTTCGGCCCACTGAAGCCTTATATCGGCGCAGGCATAAACTACACCGCATTCTTCAATCAGTCGGCGGCCAATACGTCGCTCGCCGGCCTTACCGTGACGGATCTGCACATCAGCAACAAGTTCGGCGCGGCGGTCCAATTTGGCTTCGATTACATGCTTGACCGTCATTGGGGCCTCAACTTCGACGTGAAGAAGCTGTGGCTGCGGCCAGACTATTCTGCGACCGTAAACAATGCGATTCCCGTCTCCGGGCGCGCCAATATCGACCCATGGCTCATCAGCGGCGGCATCGCTTACAAGTTCTGACGTCAGAACAGGGTCCAGAGAAGAAGACAAGGTTGATCAATCCGGACGCGGCGAGCCATCGAGCGCGTCCTTCAACCGCACCGCAGTCCATCCGTGAGCGAGATGGCGTGTCAAAGACGCGTCGTCTCGCGAAGAAAGTGAGCGCCATCCGCACCTTGCGCTTGCGGGGTGCTGCGTAGGGACAGTATTAAGTGACGCGAACAGATTGATCCAACAGCCATCGAAGGAAACACGTTCTTGCTTTGTCAGGCGTTGCGACCGTGCCAGTTGCCGATCGGGTCTGACAATTCAAGGCGCCGCGCTGCGCCGTGACAATGATAGTCTGACAAAGGAGTTGACGCTCAAGGTTCAGGGCCCGGGCACGAGCAGCGCTCTAATCTGGGCCCGTCTCACCGAACATCTCAAAGACCGCCATAACGACAAGCTCCATGACGCGCTGTCCGCACGTCCTGACGCCTGAGGGCCGCCCGGTCATCCTGAGCCGACCGACGTGCCGAGGGGACAGCTCATCGACGGAGAAGCTGTCCATGCTTGATTGCCCGGCCAAGCGGCGCGAAGCAAGCCGTTTAGCTGCGCTTTAGCACCATCACGAGGCGGTCGACACGTTTACCCTGCTTGAGATGGGATTCCAGGATTTCGTCGACGTCTTCCGGCGTAGTCGCGCGGTACCAGATTCCGTCAGGATAGACGACCATCAAGGGACCGGAGTTACAATAGCCGAGGCAGCCAGCCATCGTGAAACCGATATCATTAAGGCCTTGCGCTTCGATCGCCTTGCCCATTCGATCCCACAATGCTTGCGCGCCAGAGGCGCCGCAACTGCCGTGCGGATGAGTGGGCGGACGCTGCGTGTTGCAGGCAAAGACATGATGCCTATAAATTTGGGGGAGCTCGAATTCAGTTTCTGAGTCCATGCGCTTATCCTGTGATCAATGCGAGCGATCCGAAAGAGACATGGCCCGGGCTCGCATCGCCCTCACAGGGTCTCTTGCTGTCGAACGCCGCATCGATAGATTGATGCTACTGATTTCGGCGCGCGCCTGCGAACGCAGGCGAAATGAGCGAACGCAACACTAATTGTAAACGCTGAAGATCAGCCACAGATGGCTCACGTCTGGCACAACCTTCCTGATTCGTTTCAACGTCTTCTCCTACCATCGCAATCTCTTCGCTCCTACATTGCTCAACCATCCGATTGCTCCAAAGCAAGTTCCACACCAAATGCAGAATCCTCGCGTTTTTACGACCATCTCTTGTTCTGCCGAGGCGCTCCTCATCGTTGATGCTCGAGTTCCGACAATGTCGTTTCTCTTCTGTTTTGGACAGGACAATCGTTGGCTTCGCGTTTGACGCCCCCCATTCTGCCTCAGCCGTTCGCACGCATGATGTGCGCTCCGCTGTTTCCGATCTATCGTTTACCAGATAGCGCCTGGCGCAAACGCCCCGACAGTCAGAGTGAACGCAGGCCCGCGTTCAAGGCTATAGGTTAAGCTGCCTGGACTTGATCGGCCGTCACGAAACCGGCAACACAGCGGTCCTGGATCGCGCCCACAGCCCTCCACGACACCGTCAAGGCGCACTTGCCGCCTCAATGCCGAACAGCGAACACGCGTTATGCATGCGTCCGCAAACCTGCGGTGCGCTGAGGATCGCGGCGCCACTCGCTGAGTGTCGCATTGAGGCGTTTGGCATCGCAATTGCTGCGCGGGCAACAAGCCAGTCTTAGCGGATAGCCAAAAGCTTCTGACACAGGATCGTCATTGTTCCTCCCAAACGATCCTGTCAGTCTGGGTCTCCCCATTCTCGCAGCCCAGACGGTGCCCTCGGCGGACTTCCAGCCGCCGAGGGCATTTCTTGAACATGTTCTATCGGCCGGCAGCAAGAAGCATGTCCCGCCTGCCGGGTCCATTTGGCGAGTTGACGTAAGAGCAACCTTTCGTTGGTGCGGTGGAGCTCGCTGGCCGCCTGGCAGCAATGCGTTGGACTGCCGTTTGCTCTGACAAGCTAAGAACGCATAATACCGATCTGCACCAACGCTCAGGAGGGACGATTTCGTCCTCCGATAAAATCCCGCAGCCAAGTTGAACAACAGCCAAGTGATACGCCGTCAATCCGGATGGATCGTGATATCCATTGTTTCTTCGCTGTCCTCGAAGCGCTCGGAAGCCCGATCCTCCTCCAGCAGCTTGACGCCGCATAGGCAAACGTCACCTTCGATCACGGCGAGCGCTACCGGCTCAAGCGCTTGTCCATTGCATGGACCATCGATGCACACTCCGGTCTCGATCTCGAACCTTGCACCATGCCGGCCGCATCTGAGAAAGGAATGGTCTGCCGAGAAAAACTCGCCGGAGCCGATGTTCAGCCAGACGCCGTCATGCGGACAACGATTCACATAGCCAAAATAGTCGTTGCCGAAGGTACGCACCACAATAATGGAAAACAGCCGGATCTCGCCGCTATCATCGATACGCGACAGGCTAAAGCCCCTGGCGCCACTCCGCTCGATGGCGTCGGCCGGACAGACGGCAAAAACCTCGATCTGGTCGCCCATTGGGTTCCCGATCATCGCTTGGCTCATCCCGGCCTCGCAGTTTCCTGCCTGAAGGCTTCGACCGCAGTACGGCTCAGTCGGAATATGCCACGGCCAGGAGCGAGCGGTCGATATGCCGCGCCAGCGCGGGCGTTGAGAACTTCAAACCATTGGTTCGGCGTGAGCTTTGCCGGTCGCTCGCTGATCTGGACCACTCTTCCGTTCGGAGCGAAGCGGACGTGAATGATGACTTCCTGTACGTTCATGGTAATCTCTGTTTGACTAACTCGAGACACCCCAGCCGAAACGATGATGGCGCGTGCTCGGATTCGAGCATCTTGGTGCGTAGGCCTCAAGCCACGGCATGGGTACGGCACTTTGCGACGATCGAGCAGGTTTTCTGCGAGCGCGAGGCTAGAGTATTTCTCCCACAGCTTCCCGAACAGTACATGATGCAGCGGCATGTGGCCTGCTCCGGCCTTACGCGGATAGCTATCTGCCCGCGAGGCATCGCATGACATGCGGCTCGCTCGATTTCTCATCTCGCGCACGCCCAGAGCTACGATTGTGCTCAATCGATCCTGCTCCCTTTCATCTGGTGCATAACGATCATCTCAGTAGATCGCCGCACCTGCGCCCACGTTGATCGACGCATCTTTCATGGTCTCCACGATAAACTCGATCTGCTTGTTCGTGAGATGGGTGTGAAACGGCAGCGCTAAAGCGCGATCGGCGACCTTTTCGGTAACCAGGAAATCGCCACGGCGATAGCCAAGGTCAAAATAGTGGCGTTGCAAATGCAACGGTTGGCTGTAGGCAGTGGATTGAACCTGGGCGGCGCGCAGATCATCGATAATGGCGTCCCGACCGGAGCGCGTGAAGCGTGTCCCCAATTGAACGAGATAAAGCATCCAGTTCACATCCGTCACATCGGGACCGACATAAGGCGGCTTGATGCCTTCAAATGACTGGATATGCGCGTTATAGAGCTGCTCGATGAGCCGACGCCGCTCCAGGATTTCATCGAGACGCTTCAGCTGCGCCAGCCCCAAGGCAGCCGTGAGATCGCTCATGCCAGCCTGGTAAGGTGCTGTGCTCGCGACGACAACTGAGAATCGCTCGTCCAGGCGGTGGGCGCGATGGCGGCGCAACCCAACCGCAATATCGATGTCATCCGTCACCACCATTGCGCCTTCACCGCAGCTTAGGGCTACCGGCTGGGCAAAGTCGAACACGGCCAGGTCGCCAAATCGGCCGACGAGCTCCCCCTTGTAGCTCGACCCGATCGCCTCGGTAGAATCCTCCAAGAGCAGCAGCCGGTGGCGCTGTGCGACCGTCCGCAGTTCTGCCCATGGCGCAGGATGACCGTTGGGATTGCCGGCGACTATCGCCCGCGTGCTGGCCGTAATGCTCTCTTCGACCTTCGCTGGAACCAATGTTCCCGACCAATAGTCGACATCGGCAAATACCACCCGTGCGCCTGCGAGACTGATGGCATGCGCTGCTTCGCGAAAGGCGTAGGGCGAGGCAATGACCTCGTGTCCTGCTCCGATCCCGAGCGCCTTGAGTGCAAGCAGGAGCCCAATAGTACCACTCGAAACCGCAACGGCATGTTTGCGGCCCAGATAGACCGCGAAGGCCTGCTCGAACGCCTCAGTGATCCGCCCGCTGGAGATCTGCGACGAACACAGCAGGGTTTCCACTGCAGAGAGCTCAGCGACGGTAATATCCGGGTCCGACAGTGGGATGAAGGACGCATTATTCTCCACATTATGCGCGCCATCGCACGGATGCTCTGCGAGCTCAGTACCGCTCACTGCGCAGCGGTCCTTTTGGCCAATATGATGCCAGTCGCCCGTGCCGGATCGGCCGTAATCTGCACGCAGTGATCCGATCCATCGATCAGATGGAGATCGAAACGCACAAACTGCCGGAATGGCTGATCCGTCATATCCGACGCATCACAGCGCACACAAGCAAGCTGCGGAAAGCGGCGCCGCAGCTCGACAAACGGCTCCTCCTCGGCCCTGTCGGCCGCAAGCAACTGCTCGATTTCAATCAATTCCTGCGCAGTGAGCGTCATCGTGGCTCCTCTGTGGCCCCTCAAAAGCCGCCCCTCATTGCCAGAACAGACGCTCCGGATCCGCGTTCAATTCGTCGATCGCTGAAGTCAGGCGGTGATATAGGCTGTAAAATTCCCAGATTCCTTGGGCGTGGTTCTTGCAAAACACCTTCCAAATTCCGCTCACGCCATCATAAAGAATCAGCGCGACGTCGATTGGCGCGCCGTCCTTGTCAATATTGCGCGAACAACAGGGGCTCTCGACGAGGTAGCCGGCTTTCACCGGTGTCACCTTCGGCGAGACGTAGAGATAGCGCGTGCGGGAGCTCAAGCTGCGCTCGATCCGCTTGCGATCAAGCTCGTTGGGGTGCGCCACCAGCCCGGTCTTGACCTTCCTCATCAGCCCGGCATTCATCGCGAAAGCCTCCCTTCAAAGACCTGTGATTTCTTCTTCAAGACAGCCGATGAGCAACCGCTCTCCAAAATCGACAGTATAGATCGGAACGTTCGCTTCGGTATGGATGGCAACCCTGATGATCTCTCCGGCCACTCCGGCGCCGAGCAGGACCCCGTCAGGCTCCGCATTGGGAAAAGAGCCGTCGTTAATGATATCGACTGCGGTTTTAACCCGCTGGCCCCGCCGATATTTCAGAAAACCGCCTTCATTCACGACACGGCCTCCTCCAGCAATGGCACATCATCGATCTCCTCGCAGGCATCCACCGGCTCGAGTTCCTTGCGCTTCATGCCAACGCGGTAGCCGCTTTCCAGAAACTCGACACCGTAGATGTAGAACTGTTGCAGGAATGTGCCGATCGAGATGACGTAACCGATCTCTCCCTTCTTGACCAAGATGTCGCCAATCTCCTTGCCACGAAAGGTGCCATCATTCCGGATGGTGCGATTGGCTCGTACCTTTTGGCTAAAACTGAAGACAGGGGGCTCGTCGAGCTCGACGACGTCGCTGTCGCGAACAATACCGCTCATGTAGCGCTCCTCATGCATCACTCGCCGGCAGACATGCAGGGGTGCTGCCCGGCCCGACCAGGAGACATCCTCCACGATTGTGCTCATCCCTCGCCGCACTCAGCCGATTCGCCCACCGCAATGCGGTTCGCCAGCTTGTGCCGACGCCAGGATGTCGCTGTAGGGCAGTCCGTGCCCCGAGTGACAGCCATTCCGCGAGATCTAGCCGCGCTCTGGCGTATCGGCCCGTAGCTACGCCAAGTAGCCCCGCAACGGCAGCGCGACGCGGCACGATGTGTCGGAACTGGACGTCCTCAGCGCAGACCGATTGATTGCGGAGCTGCCGGGCGAAGTGGCGCGCGAGGGCGTCGCCAGCTCCTTGTCGGTCAGCATCGGCATCATTTCCCCGTATGAAATGATGTTCCGGCTTGGGCGACGAGGCTTCTATGGCCATCGAGCATCGACGATAAGACGACGGCATTGGCCTGCATGGACACGATCGCTCGGACCTCGCCGTCTGCGCGCCACGTGCCGCCGTTGCTGAGCGCGGGATTCCGCTGGGAGACGTGCTGGAAACGTTGCCGGCACGATCATTTGCGCAAATAGCCGAACGCCGGTAGTCGCAGCCCTTCTTGCGCGACGGACGAGCGCAGGCACTGTAACTAGAGTGATGCCCCTGGGCAGCGTTGCCAATGTGATCGATCTTCGGATTGGCTCCTCCGCTCCAGGACGTCCGCGAACGATTCGGTACCGATCGTGTCAGCCGGTTCGAGTTCGAGCAGCTTGGTCGCTGCCTCGCCCCTGCTTCCAGATTGCCGGCCCATATCGGGAGGCCGGTGAGATCCTTCAACACGGTGGGATGCAACCGCGGCATGATGATATCGGCGTGATCAAGTGCAGCATCAGTCACGTTGACCATCCACCGGTCTTGGCCCGGGACTTCGCCGAACAAAGTGCGCGCGAGCAGCGCTTCCTGACCGGCAGATGGCGACTTGGCTGCTGCCTCGAAGGTCATCGGTAGCTTCGCTCGCCCGGCACATTCCGCGATGTTGCGGCTCGGTAAGGCTGATCCCGCCGGGCATGCGCCGATCAGCGTGACCTCGTCAGTCACATCAACGATAACGGCGCTGCCCAGAAGCCTACGCTCGGAGTTGAGAGGCGTTTTTGGCCTGCCGCGCCAAATGAAATGTCTGCCGACGCTCCGCTGCCGGCGAGCAACGAAGCTTGCAACGCTTTCAGTCCCCGCTCTTGGCATGCCGTTCACGGAAGCTCGCGTCCTAGGCTGGCGCCCGATAGCGGGGCAAGGAGGTGTCAATTACGCAGGTATTGTCGACCGGACAGGCCGCGGCGCATTGCGGCTCGTCGAAATGGCCAACACATTCGGTGCATTTCGTCGCTTCGATGACAAAGCTTCCTCCCTTTTCCGAGATGGCAACGTTCGGGCATAAGGGTTCGCAAGCTGAGCAGCTGGTACACTGAGAGGCGATGATCTTGAATGGCATATACCCCCCTTTACGCCGCGGAGATCAGAGCTCCCTGGCGGATCGCGGCGTCGCCGCGCTTCTCATGCTGGACATCGCCGCTCTTCACCTTGTCTAGATAGGACCTGAACCAGGCGATCGTCGACTTCTCGATGAACTCATGCGCGTATTGATCGACTGGCTCGATCCCGGCCTTGATCAGGCTGCTTTTTGGGCAGCCACCGATCTTGGCCACGAACACCGCATGGCAGTCATGGATGCCACGAATGATGGTCGAAAGCCTGTCCTCCTCGCCATAACCGTCCTGACAGTAGACGTCGACGCGACGGTGACCGATGAATTTGGCGCCGGATGTAGAAAGTTCGTATACTTGGAATTCCTTTGCATGCCCAAAGTGCTCGTTGATGAGTCCCGAGCCCTTGGTTGCGACTGCCACCAGAACCGTGATCGCGCTCGTCTCGCCGGCGAACTGTGTAAGCTCTTGTTGGTGGGCCACGACGCTGGCGGCCCGCTCGTCCTCCACCCTATCTTGATAAGCCTTGCGCGTCCCAAGGTCATATTTGACGTCCATTTTCATGATCTGAGCGGTACTGAACTCTGCGCTGCGATCCTCTCCGATCAGTCCGACAGCATCAGCGCGGCACTGGCGACAATGCCGCATCATGTTCATCTTCCCTTCACAAGCATCCTGCAGCGTCTTCAATTCCTGCGCCGTCGGCCCCCGCTGACCGTTTAGGCCAAACACCGTGCCGTACTCAGGCGCGGAGATCAGCGGCATGATATTGTGAAGGAAGGCACCGCGTGCCTTAACCGCCTTGTTGACCTCGACCAGGTGCTGATCGTTGATGTGGGGGATCATCACCGAGTTGATCTTGCACAGGATCCCCCGTTCGCTAAGCATCTCCAGTCCTTGCAGCTGACGGTCGGTTAGTATCCTCGCCGCATCGATGCCGGTATAGCGTTTATGGTTGAAGAAGATCCAGGGATAGATCTTGGCGCCGATTTCGGGATCGATCGTGTTGATAGTGATGGTCACGTGGTCGATTTTGGACCTGACGATCGTGTCAATATGGTCCGGCAGAGCCAGTCCGTTGGTCGACAGACACAGCTTGATGTCGGGGGCCGCCTTGGCGACCAGTTCGAATGTCTTGAACGTCTTTTCTGGATTGGCGAGAGCATCGCCGGGACCAGCGATTCCGAGCACGGTCATCTGCGGAATGGTGGTCGCGACCACGAGCACTTTTCTCACCGCCTGCTCGGGGGTGAGCTTCTCGCTCACCACGCCCGGGCGAGATTCATTGGCGCAGTCATATTTGCGGTTGCAGTAATTGCACTGGATGTTACAGGCCGGCGCGACCGCCACATGCATGCGGGCGTAATGATGATGCGCCTCTTCGCTGTAGCAGGGATGGTTCTTCACCTTTTCCCAGATTTCGCTCGGCAGATCGCCTTGGCTTGTCCGTGACCCGCAGCCTGCCTGGGCGGTCTTGGCTGCGATGCGACAGCCCTGTTGCTCGGCGGCAGACTGCATCATCGTGCCGTTATCCAGCGCAGCTTTGGCGTATCCTCCGCCCCCCACGACCGCATTCATTCTCTTTTTCCCCGCAGGCACATTGGCTTCCCAGGACCATCCGTGAGCGAGCCTCTAGACGAGGCGTAGCAACTCACATGCCACGGCGCAGAAGACGAACTTTCGTCGGTTTGTCATATCGTTAGCGGACCCGGCCGACGTTGAGACATGTAAGAGCCGCAGTGATACGCTTGTTAAGAATGCGACAGATGCGTCCCCATCCTCACTCAGAGCTTCGCGGGCTGGCGCGTCAATGATGGCGGCAAAGCGCGCGCAACATCCAGCTCCATCTGAGCGGGCCTTTCGTGCGCCGCCCCCACTCACAACTGGCGATACAAGTCGGGCTATCCAGCTTCACACATCTAACGGGTGAGCAGTATCTCAACCGCGCAAGGGAGCCGAATCGCAAGCGGCGCCAGACCTTGTTCGAGCAGAAAACGGAGCTCGTTGCGCGACAGCGTGTCCGGATCGACGATCGCATAGTGGGCGCCACCCGAGCGCTTGATAATCTGCCGCGCATAGCCGCGCAACAGCTGGTCGTTAAAGCGACAACCGATGAAGAGAAAGGCCCGTCCGCTCCGCCTTTCCTTGATGATGTCCGGAATTGGAGTCTGAATGTCGATCTCGGTCAAGGCCTCGACATAGTCAGCATCGGAGATCAGGAAGTTGTTGGCTGGATGCACGCTGCCATGCGGCTTATAAAGCACTGTCGCCCAGCTACCGGCCACGGCACTGTCGACCTCTTGGCCAGAGAAATCATAGAAGCGGTACCAACGATTCTCGCCAATGCCGGTACGGGTAATGCCCTGAACTTCACCCCAGCCCTCGTGCTTGCCCAGCGCGGCGCGCATTGCGCCATCGTACCATGCATCGACGATGACGGGAAGCGACAGGGACGCGAAATGATGATGTAACGGCGTCGGCTCCGCTGACCGAGCGAAGGCCTGCACCATCAATTTCGTCAGCGTAGAGCGATGTTTGCTGACCTCGATATGCTGCGCCGATGCCCATGCATTGCCTTTGGCCCGCCGAGGCAGTGCAACCTTGCTGGCGAAGAAGTCGGCCAGCGCCTCGGGCGAGGTCGGCACATCGGATCTGGACAGTTCGGTGAGGCCAGGACCGAGATAGGGCACGACGCGCGCAACCCTTAACCCGGCAGCGATGTCGACGAGAATGGTCCTAGCCTCAGCTGCATCGACCAAGTCGATCCGCCGAGGCCCCTTCACTGACCCTCTCCGTCCGCTCCTCGTTTTTTGGCGTCGATTGTGATTGGCAATTTTGTATCGCTCGCCATCTTGGGCAAATCGAGTACCCAACCGTTGGCTATTTTGATCCACCCACCCCAGAGCGTCTCATACTCGGACTCAACGATCGGCTCTTCGAGATCTTTCTTTGGTACGTAGATCGACAGGCCTGCCTCTGGAGACCGGCGGATCATGATTTTCACATTGAACTCCTTGACTGTGAACCATGGCTCGCCAAGCGAGCCGACTCCCGCGAAGCGGCGCGCAGGCGAGCCACGATGTCAGACACGGCGCACACGACCTCGTCGACCTCTGCAAATGAGGTTTCTCGCGATAGCGAGAAGCGCACCGCGCCACGCATGCTCCACGCCGGCACCTGCATGGCCCGCAAGACATGCGATGGCTCCATTGAGCCCGCGTTACAGGCTGATCCGAGCGACACAGCAATGCCGGCCCGATTGAGATGATGGGCGATCGCTTCGCCTTCGAGATGATCGAAGGCAATATTGGTCGTGTTCGACAGCCGGTTACTGATATCGCCGAGCGCAATGCACTGACCAATGTGCAGTATCCCCTGCTCCAGGCGGTCGCGCAACGCAGCAATGCGAACGCGCTCCGGTTCAAGCCGCTCCGCCGCGAGCTCTGCAGCCTTTCCAAGGCCGACGATTGCGGGAATATTCTCCGTTCCGCCGCGGCGCCGTCGTTCCTGGGATCCGCCCCAGATCAGCGGCCGGAAACTTGTCCCTTTGCGCAGATATAGCGCGCCGATGCCTTTGGGACCATGCAGTTTGTGCGCGGATAGCGACAGCATGTCGATCGCACTATCCTTAAGGTCTACGCGCATCTTGCCGACGGCCTGGACCGCATCGGTGTGAAACAGCGCGCCCGCCTCATGGGTCAACCCTGCAAGAAACTCTACAGGAAATATCGTACCGGTCTCGTTATTGGCCCACATAACGGAGGCAATCGCGGTCCTTGGTCCGAGCGCACTGCGAAACGCCTCGATATCGAGCCGGCCGCGGGAATCTACCGGTACGACATGCGTCTTGACTCCGCTTGCCGCCAATTGCTCAGTTACAGTAAGAACGGCAGAGTGCTCGACTGAGGTGGTGACGATCTCGTCGCGGCCTTCCTGGGTCGCAAGCGCAGAGAGAATCGCGGCATTGTTGGCCTCGGTCCCTCCAGAGGTGAAAACGATCTCACGATCGTATGCGCAGCCTAGCAACCCCCGTAATCTACCCCGGGCCTGCTTCATGGCGACTGCGACTTCGCCGCCAAAGACATGCGTGGATGAAGCGTTGCCGAATTGCTCTGTGAAGAACGGCAACATGGCTTGCACGACGGATGGATCGGTCCGGGTCGTTGCATTATTGTCGAGGTAAATCGGCACTTGAATCCCGCTCAATCCAGCGCCTGGCCGACAGCCGCAATCGGGACGAGACGAACGCATTCGCCGATTTTGTCGACCAGCCTCGTCTGAATGCGGTCCAGCGTCAGTCTAGGACGCTTATAGAACGCGGATGCGCCGTTCAGACTGGCGATGGTCCTGTGGCTATTGGTCCCGATGAGCCGACAGTCGCCACGATCGCCATGCAGATCCGCTCGCATCGGTCCGATTGCGTTGCGAATGCGAAGCTCTCTCGCAGTGGCCGACGATTGCCATCCTTGTTCCGGTTCGGCCAACATGCTGCGATGTTTTTTCTTCATCAGCTAAACGATTTTCCGCAGGAGCAGCTTGCGGTGGCGTTCGGGTTCTGAAAGGTGAAGCCCGAGCTGTCCGGCGCCATGACGAAATCAATGGTCGTGCCGAGCAGATGCTCATGGCTCTTGCTGTCGACAAACACCTTCAGACCGCCGCATTCGATCACGGTGTCACCAAGCGTCGGCACCTCGGCCAAGCCCATCTTGTATTTGAACCCATTGCAGCCGCCTGCTTCGACCATAATGCGCAGGCCACCGGTCGGGTGCGTCGATGATGCCATCGCGCCTTTGATGGCACTCACTGCGCTATCTGTCAGGTTGATCATGGCTTACCCTCTCATGAGCTTAGGTCTGCCTGACAATGGCAAGTCATGTGCCAGCGTGCACAAGCTTGACCCCGCTTACCTTTTTTTGATCGCATCTGTCGGCTTCGGGACCGGTGTCGAGTTCGTGACAACGCTGCTTGAGGCGATCGCCTCTCGCATACGCGTTTTGTTTCGAGGCACGGCTGGAGGTCGTTACAGATGCGGCGGCAAGCAATTTGCATCGCATCTGGCATCGGCCAGCGCGCCGGTGAAAAGCTCAAATCGAGGACGAAT
The DNA here is from genome assembly GCF_055264925.1 of Bradyrhizobium sp. KZN70725. Lineage (NCBI taxonomy): Bacteria > Pseudomonadati > Pseudomonadota > Alphaproteobacteria > Hyphomicrobiales > Nitrobacteraceae > Bradyrhizobium > Bradyrhizobium sp. KZN70725. Next base: position 1,441 of record NZ_JBUYWT010000035.1, on the reverse strand, counting down.
TTAATGACTGCAATCGAGAACACCGCACTCGGTCGACTTGAGAAGGAGGGCCGCCTGCTCAATGCTGTACTCAAGGGCGGGACGACCAAGCCGGGCCGGTTTGGCTTTCGCGGCGACATAGCACTCAAATTTCAGACGCAAGTCGCGGACGAGAAGCGGCCGCCGGACTATTCGATCGAACAGGTTCTGACGGTCGCGCAGGACGGAGAACGTACTATCCCGGTGCTGGCCGGCTACCTGCACTCGTTCGCCTATCTTGCTGACGTCGCGGCTGTGCTTGACGGTGCGTTAAGCCAAAAGGGCAGCTATTTCTTGTTCTGTAACAACGTCGATTTGCTGGCGAAGTACCACATCAAGCTCGGTGGCATTACCTTCCACGTCCTGCCATGCGATGAATCCACTGTTTGGAAGGAGATGATGGACTTGGCCGGGCTCAACAAGGACGACCTCAAGAAATTGGATGCGGGCGGCAAGCTTGATTACCTCCTCGATGCGGCGAAGGCTCTCCATCTATCCTACGACGAGATCTCCTACGAAGACGGGCTGGAGAGGATGGAGCCGGTAAAAAACCGCAACGAGAACCGGCCGGTCTGAGCGCGGACGTCATTCGTTCCGGGACGCATCGTCTTCGACAAGACGCACGCCGACGACACAGATATCGCCATCCAGCACTGTCAAGGCGATCGGCGTGAGCGTTCTGCCCTTACACGGACCATCGACGCACAGCCCGGTTCCGAGCTCGAAGGTGGATCCGTGTTTGCCGCACATCAGCCGGACGCCGTCTGGATCGAGGAACTCGTTTCGTTCCCAGTCCAAAGCAACGCCGTTGTGCGGGCATCTATTGACATAGCCAAGCACCTTCTTACCCCAGCGCACCACAACGATGGACCACGGCCGGTGATTGCCGTCATGATCGAGGACCATAAGGTGGAATCCCATGGCCTTGCGGCTCGGAATGTCGTTAAGGTCACAAATCGCGTAAATAGCAGCTGGCTGCATTTATTGCTCGTCTATCGCAAGGGCTCTGCACTGTTGCTGTGCCTTGAGCTGTAAGAATCGTCCGAGTGCTGCGTGCCGTTCTCTTAGCCCAACGCGCCCCCTTCGGCGCCGCACACCTTGTCCGGCTAGCAAAAGCGCGTGCGCAACTCGCTGCTCCTGGCGTAGCGATCCATTCCGTCTTCCCAGCGTACGCGTATTGGTGCTCCCAGGGTCTCTATAAAACTGATGTTCTATTGTACTGATAATTTCGTCCATTTGCTGGACGAGCCCGACACGACGCTCGATCGTATGCTGGAACGCTCGTTTGGTCGCACTCCCGATGGGGCACCTCGCGCTAAAGCGTGATGGCATTAGGTCCGATAGCCTGAATTTTTCAGGTAGTTGGCGCATTCCTCGGATGTGAAGGCATCGAGTGCGTGGCTGATTGCGGCGCAGACCGCGT
>NZ_JBUYWT010000034.1:0-91652 GCF_055264925.1 Bradyrhizobium sp. KZN70725 | reverse complement strand
CTCGCCCGTTCGATTGTCGCCGCCGCGCACGCACCATCTCCGAATCTCGTCGGAGCCAATGAATCATGATCCTCGGTCGGCGGCGACCGCCTTTTTTCAACAGCCTGCTAGACCATAAGGCGCCGGGGCACCCACCTTGAACCCGCGACTTGCCAGACGCAAAGCTCCTGCAAGAACCTTGGCCGAAAGCTCCCGGCTGAACTCTGCCGCCATGACCCTCTTGATATTCTTAACTATGCTCGAAAGGAGACTGCCGTCGTTGTCGAATTGCTCGGCGCAATAGGCAACCTTGACGCCGGCCCTTCGACATATGAACTCGTAGTGCGCGCTCTCATCAACGTCCTGAAAGCGCCCCCATCGACTGACGTCAAATACCAGCAAATGACCAAACTCAATTCGACCGGACTGAACATCGTCAATCAGTTCGGTCAAGCCAGTTCGATTCTCGATCTTCAGGCCGCTTTCGCCCTCATCGCGATAGGTGCGCACGATCGTGAGTTTATGAAGCTCGGCGTAGGCCGCGATAACCACCGCCTGATTTTCGATAGAGTATTTCTGGTAGTCGGTGGACATGCGGACATATTGTGCCGCTTGATGCATCTTTTGCGGCTGAGGCAGCCGGTCCTTGTGTACAATGAGAGCTTGCACCATAAGGCTGCTCCCGCGCATAGGCGATAAAACCGTGGGCTTCTCTCTGCGCAAAAACAATAGCAAAGCGCAGCAGCCCTCGTCAGTGTGATTGAGGATGCTAATCACGTGAGAGGCAGTTTACCTGACATATCGGCCCTAAGCCGCAGCCCGCTCGCCTTCCGCCTCTTTTAGTGGAATCACAGCTTTTTTTTTACGGACGACCCAACCATCCGCGTCGCGCATTGACCGCTTCGCGCGCTCCGGCGGGATCGTGCGGCTTCCGGCGCTTGGCTCGCGGCATTGGTAATGGGCGCGCGGAGGCTTCCGCGCGATCGTGGTTGCGGACCGATGTCCGTCGGTCAGGTGATGAATTGCCTCAACCGGCCCCGATGGCTTGGAGCCAGGCGGCGCTCAACACCGGCCTCGCCGTGGGCTCAGGATCGCGACTCCGGTGAAAATGCGGGGTGCAGTAGCTCGAGCCCGACCGGCACGGATGGCCGCAGAAGGTCATTGTCTCGTCGTCGCTATCCCCGCCATAGGGATAGCGGCAGTCTCCGGGCTTGAGGTCGAGCAGCGAAAGATGCCGCGGCACAACCGCTGCGCAACGAAGTTGCGGCATCTCCACCGTTTCAGTGAAGATCTTTGGCCCGCGAAGCAGATCCGGCGTCAGTTCAGTGTGCCCTTCACGCAGCCGCCCGATCCTTGGGAGCTCCGGCAGGGACGGTTTGGGCGGATCGAGGTGCCCCGGCAGGGACGGCTCGGGCCTTTCGAGGCCCGCCAACCCTATGCGCTGCGCTCGGCTGAGCGCCGCGTTGCGCGTATAGGCCGTATTGAAGGTAGCGTTGATCGTGTCCGCGATTTCCGAATAGGACAAGCCGCGGGCGCGGAGATCCTGCAGGGCTGCCGAATGCTCCGGCAGCCAGTTCATCATTTCCATTCCAAATTCCCATTTCTGTCATTCCGCCAGCGCCTTGCACATCTTCCGCTATTCCGAAGAAAAGAGTCAGACTTGTTTCTGATAATCGTAACGGCTATAGTGTCTTCGGGTTTGGGAAAGGATGAAACATGCTGGACGCGGCACTGATCGAACGGGCACTGGAAAAGACCGGGAAGAGCAAAGGCGGGCTTGCCCGCGCGATGGGGGTTCGGGCCGGGGCGGTCTCCGAAATCCTGTCGGGAATAAGGTTGATCAAGGCATCCGAGATTGCCCCGATCATGGAGTATTTGGAGCTGAATTCGGTGCCGATCGTGGGCCGGGTCGGCGCCGGCGCCTCGATCCAGCCGGAGCTTGAGCAGGTCCCGCCGGAGGGTCTCGGCGAAATCGAGCTTCCGTTCCCGATGACGGAGGAGACCGTCGCTTTCGAGGTCTCAGGCGATTCGATGCTGCCGAAATACGAGAACGGCGACGTCATCGTGGTGTATCGCGAGCAGCGCTATCCGCTGTCGAGCTTCTACGGAGAGGAAGCTGCGGTCCGGCTGAAGAGCGGCGAGCGGTATCTGAAGACGATCGAACGCGGCAGTTCGTCCGGCACCGTCAACCTCAAGAGCTTTAATGCCAAGCCGATCAACGGCGTAAAGCTCGAATGGATCGGCGAAATCTGTGTCACCCTGCCCCGCGGCCAGATCGAAAGGCTGCGCGGCAAGTCGGCGGCGAAGGGTCGCAAATCTGCCCGGACGCAGGGCGGGCGATCGTCCGAGAAGTAACCGCGCTGCTTCAGGGACCGGCCGGACCGATTCGGACGCCTTCGGACCGAATCGGTCCGGCCATGCGTGCCTGAATTTCGGTTTTCAACAATTCACCCTTGACATACTTCCGATTATCGGAAATAATGCGCAGTAACAGTCAGAACATCGAACGATCAGGCAATGCAGTATTTCGTCGTGATGATCGACTATGGCCGCCGTGGCCGCGAGGCGATCGTCGATCCCGGAATGACACGACGCGACGTCGTCTCACGAATCGCCTCGGGCGAATATACGAACATCAGCTTCATTCACGAGATTGCCGAGCGTTCGGTCGAGGATGTCACGGACGACCTGCTGGCCGAGGCCGCCCTGCCGGAGCTCGCCGTGACCGGCGCGAACCTGCAAGCCAATACGCTGGATTACACCCGCGACCTGCGCAAACACGAACCGGTCTGACACCGCTCACGGGTTGATTGCGAAAACGTGATCTTTCTTGAGCCGGCCACTTGGCCGAAACCCGAAACGGACTAGATAGGGTTCACGCAAAGTCTATTCGGACCAGGCGCGGGTTCCCTTTAGACTAGCGATTCGTTTCTCGGGCCGGCAAATTTCAGCTTCAGATGACTTCGACAACAAACGCCGAGATCGCGAAAGCCGATGGCGATCTCAGGATCGCGCTGCTGCTTGGCATCGCAAACTGGTTTCTGTTTCTGGACCATATTCCGCACAACGTTGTCGGCGCGCTGACCATGCGCAACTTCGGTTTCAGCGGCGCAACCGACCTTTTTGTATTCGTGGGCGGCTACGCAGTGACGCTCATCTACGCCAGGATGACGCTGGAACGCGGATTCCTGGTGGCCGCAACCCGCATCTTCAAGCGCGTATGGCAGCTCTATGCCGCCTATATCGTTCTGTTCGTGATCTATGTCGAGTTGATCAGCTATGTCGCCACCCGGACCGCGGCGCCCGAGATCATCAGCGAGTTCAACATCACGGGCTTCATCGATCACCCGATCCGGACCTTGATCTACGGCCTGTTCCTGCAGGCCAAGCCGCTCAATCTCGACGTGCTGCAACTCACCATTGCCTTGATGGCGTTCCAGCCCGTCATCGTGTTCGGGCTGTTGTACGTGCCGAACGCGACGGTCGTCGCGTCCGTGACCCTCTACGCGGCCGGCCGGCTGCTCAACTGGAACCTGTCGTCATATCCCTATGGCGACTGGTACCTCAATCCGTTCTGCTGGCAATTGCTGTTCGTGATGGGCGGCTGGCTCGCGCTGATCGGCGCGCGATATGCGCCCGCGATCCGCGCGATGCAGGCGGCTCCCGCGCTGCGCGCCATGGCGTTGCTGTATCTGCTGTTCGCCCTGACAATTGTCTCGATCAGCGATATCCCGGCACTCGCGCAAATGATGCCGAGTGGGCTGAGCGATGTGCTGCTGCCAAACGACCGGGAGGAGATCGCGCCGCATCGCATCCTGCACTTCCTGGTCCTGACATTCCTGTTCAGCTGGCTGGTGCCGCGCGATTGGGAATACCTGCGATCTCCCGCCTTGCAGCCGATCATCAAGTGCGGCGAGGAATGGCTGGCCGTGTTCTGTGCAGGCGTCTTCCTCTCATTCGCTGCGCACCTGATCTTGATTACGGGCCCATACTCACTGGCAAGGCAGGTCGCGGTCAGCATCGCCGGCATCGCGGCGATGACGGCCGTCGCCTACTACGTCTCGTGGTCGAAGCAGCAGGACGGCAAGTCGGCGGTCGCTCATTCCTGATGCCTGCGGTTTAGTCGATCGCCAGCGACCGCCGCAGCCGCGCCTCACTATCGCGCAACATGGCGGTATCGGCCCGCCTCCCCGACTATTTCCTGCGCGACGCCAGGATCTTCTCGGCGGCGCGCAGATGCGGCTTGTCCAGCATCTTGCCGTCCATCCTGGCGACCCCCGATGGATTATTGGCGAACGCGGCGATCACCCGCTCCGACCATGCGATTTCCTCATCCGTCGGCATGAAGGCCGCATTGACGACGTCGACATGCTTGGGGTGGATCACGGCCTTGGCGAGGAAGCCATCCTGGCGTGCGGCGACCGCCTCGGCCTTCAAAGCATCGAGATCGTTGATGTCGGTTGCGATGGTGTCGATCGCGACGACGCCGGCGGCGGCCGCGCCGATCAGGCAGAGATCGCGCGCCAGGATGAAGGGCGAGTGATAGCGGCCATCGCTGCGATTGCGCGTTGCCCCGAGCGAGGCTGCGAGATCCTCCGCGCCCCACATCATGCCCCATAGCCGCGGGCTCATGTTCTCGAAATCGAGGATTTTCAGCACCGCCCGCGCCGTCTCGGTCGCGACCGTCACGATCCGCGTGGTGCCCTGCGCGATGTCAGAGGCGGCCTCGAATGCGTCGAGATAGAGCGCGAGCCGGTTGACGTCGGCGGCACCGGCGCATTTCGGCAGCACGATTCCATCGGGTTTGCCGGGCATCACGGCGGCGAGATCGCCGAGCGTCAGATCGGTGTCGAGCGCGTTGACGCGGATATAAAGCTTCTGCTCCGGATTGCGCGCATCGAGCATCTGGCGCGTGATGCCCCGCGCAACCACCTTCTGGTCCGGCGCGATGGAATCCTCGAGGTCGAGGATCAGCGCATCGGCTGCGGTCTTCTTCGCGCTTTCATATTTCCGGGTGCTGTCGCCGGGAACGAACAGGAACGATCGCATCGCTTACGCCTTCGGCTTGCAGTGCATCAGGCCGGTCCGGCGGCAGCTCGCCACCACCTCGCCGCGCTGGTTGGTCATGGTGTGCTCGAACTCGACGATGCCCTGGGTCGGCCGCGACTTGCTGGCGCGCTTGCCGATGATCCTGGTGTGCGCCTTCAGCGTATCGCCATGGAACACCGGCTTCGGGAACTTGACGTCGGTCATGCCGAGATTGCCGACGGTCGTTCCCAGCGTCGTATCGTACACGCTCATGCCGATCATGATGCCGAGCGTATAGAGGCTGTTGAACAGCCGCTGGCCGAACTCGGTCTTCTCGGAGAAATGCGCGTCGATATGCAATGGCTGCGGGTTCATGGTCAGGAGGCTGAACATGGTGTTGTCCATCTCGGTCACGGTGCGGCTGAACTCGTGATGGAATTCCTGTCCGATCTCGAACTCCTCGAAATACAATCCAGCCATTTAGCGTCCCTTGTAGTTGGGCGCCCGCTTCTCGACGAACGCATTCAGCCCTTCCTGGCAATCTTCCGTCGATGCGACCACAACGAAACTTTCCGCCGTGTTCTCCACCGAGCGGCGGAAATCGGCATCGACCGCACGCATGAAGGCGTCGCGGCCGATCTTCATCACGATCGGCGATTTCGCCGCGAGCTTGCGTGCGATCTCGCGCGCGCGGGCGAGCGCGGTGCCCTTCGGCACCACCTCGCTGAGCAGGCCCATGCGAAAGGCGGTCGCGGCATCGAAGGGCTCGCCAAGGAACAGCGGGCCGAATGCCTGGTGCTTACCGACCAGCCGCGGCAACTGCACGAAATGGATCGCCGGGATCAGGCCGACATCGATCTCGGGATAGCCGAAGGTCGAGCCGTCGCCCGCGACGATCATGTCGCAGGAGATCGCGATCGTCATGCCGGCGCGCACCGCGCCATCGATCGCCGCAATCGTCGGCTTGCCCATGCGGTACTGCGTATCGTTCAGCGCGAAATACAGCCGCTCGAGGAACGTCTTGGTCTCGATCGCGGGCTTGCCCCTGACGATGTCGAGATCGAGGCCGGCGCAAAACACCTTGTGAGCGCTGCTGATGATGACGGCACGCACCGCGTCGTCGTCGCGCGCTTTCGCCAGCGCCGCCAGCAGCGCGTCGATCAGGGGAATGCTGAGTGCGTTGACCGGCGCGCGATCCAGCACGATCTCCGCAATCTGGTCGGTGACCGAGTAACGAACGAGGTCGGTGCTCATGATGTATTGCCTCCCGTTAGCTCTTGGTCTGCCGCACCGCGCCCGAGAGCAGCAGGCCATCGATCTCGGCGGAACCGAAGCCGGCCTCCGTCAGCACGGCGCGGCTATCCTGCCCGACGTCAGGCGCGGGGCAAAGGTGATCCTCGGACAGGCTCGCGATCCCCGGCGTGCGTGGCGTGTAGACCGCGCCGACGCCGGGTGTGTCCTGGCGCACCGATGCCCTGGTCGCCTCGACATGGACATTGCGCAGCCATTCGCCGGGATCGAGGATCCGCTCGGCGATGATATCGGCCGCATGCAGCCGGGTCAGCCAGGCATCCGTCGCCTGGGTCAGGAACACCTCGCGCAATTGCGGGATCAGCGCGTCGGCCGCGTCGGCGCGCCGGGCGAAGTCGGCAAAACGCGGATCGGCGGCGAGATCCTCACGGCCGATCGCACCGCACAGCCGCTTGTATTGCGGCTCGTTCACCAGGGTGACCATCATCCAGCCGTCCCGGGTCTGGTAGGTGCCGGCCGGAACGTTCAGCGCGCGCGGCGCGCCGCCCTCGAGGATGAACTCCGCCACCTTGTGGCCGAGCAGCGCCGACGTCGACTGGCAGAGATTGACGTCGATCCAGCGCCCGGTGCCGACGGTCGCACGCGCGAATAGCGTCGTGGCGATGGCCTGGAACGCATAGACGCCGGTGACGACGTCGGAAATCGTGGTGCCGACCCGATGCGGCACGCCATCGGCGCCGAGATTGACCGAGACCAGCCCCGAGAACGCCTGCGCCACCGAATCCGAGCCGGGCCGCTTGGCGTACGGGCCGCTCTGCCCGAAGCCGCTGACCGACAGATAGACCAGGGCGGGATTGTCGCGCGACAGGCCCTCGTAGCCGAGCCCGAGCCGCTCCGCGACGCCGGGACGAAATCCTTCGATGAGCACGTCGGCCTCGCGCGACAGCCGCTGCGCGATCGCGATCCCGTCCTTGTGCTTCATGTCGAGGCACAGGCTGCGCTTGCCGCGGTTGTAGACCGCCGACAGCGTTGTGTGATTGCCGTAGGTCGTGCCGAGATAGCGCGACCAGTCGCCCTCCGGCGGTTCGACCTTGATGACGTCGGCGCCGTAGACACCGAGCAGCATCGCGCAATAGGGCGAGGCAATCCCCTGCCCGAAATCGAGTACCTTCAGCCCACGATACGGCGCTTCATGCGTCGGCGTCAGCTTGCCCGCCATTTGTCCTCCCATCGCTGTCGAAGAGCCCTGTCCTTTGGGCATGATCCCCGCGCAACCGCTGCGCGCTTGTCGCGAGGGAAAACCGCTGCGCGCTTTTCCCGGATCATGCCCTACAGCGCCAGATAGCGCTGCCGGATGTTATCGTTGGCCTTCAGCTCTTCGATCGAGGATGTGTAGACGATCTGTCCCTTGTCGATAACCGTCGCGTGGCTCGCAAGGCCAAGGCAAAAATGCATGTTCTGCTCGGCGATCAATACTGTGGCACCGGTGCCGCGGAGTTGCCGCAGCAGTTCGCCGATGCGCTGCACGATGATCGGAGCCAGCCCCTCGCTCGGCTCATCCAGCAGCAGCAGCACGGGATTGCCCATCAGCGTGCGGGCGATCGCCAGCATCTGCTGCTCGCCGCCGGACAGCCTTCCGGCGATCCGGTGTCGCAACGGCTCGAGCAGCGGGAACACGTCATAGACACGGCGGATCGACCACTCGTCCTCGCCATCGGGCCCCTTCTTCTGGCCGATGACGAGATTGTCCTCGACGGTATGCTCGGGAAAGATCTGGCGGTCTTCCGGCACGAAGCCGAGCCCGGCGCGCGCGATGTGATGCGGCCGCATTCCTGAGACCACCTGGCCGCGCAGGGTCACCTTGCCGCGGCGCGCCGACGCCAGCCCCATGATGGCCTTCATGGTGGTCGACTTGCCGGCGCCGTTGCGGCCGAGCAGCGCCATGGTCTCGCCCTGCCGCACCGACAGGCCGACGCCGAACAGGATCTGGCTGGTGCCATAATAGACGTCGAGATCCTCGACCTGCACCACCGGCTGCGCGCTCATGCCACCGCTCCCGCGTGGTCGTCGCTGCCGAGATAAGCCTCGATCACGGCATCGTTCCTGCGGATCGCGTCCGGCGTTCCGGTCGCCAGGATCCGGCCATAGCACAGCACGACGATTTGGGGCGCGATCTTGAATACGATGTCCATGTCGTGCTCGATGAACACGACGGTGATCTTCTGCTTCTCCCAGAGCTCACGCACCTTGTCGATCATGCGCCAGCGCTCCTCGGTACCCATGCCCGCGGTCGGCTCGTCGAGCAGCAGCACCTTGGGCTCGAGCACCAGCGCGAGCGCGATGTCGAGCAGCTTCTGATCGCCGTGCGACAGTGTCGCCGCGGTCCGGTTGCGCTTGCCGGCGAGGCCAAGCAGCTCCATCGTATGCTCGGCGCGGTCGCGCGTTTCGGCCAGCGGAAACCGGCGATGCATCACGCCGGCGCGGCGCTGATCGGCACAGACGGCAGCCAGCATCGTCTCCTCCACCGTCAGCGACGGGAAGATGCTCGCGACCTGGAAGGCGCGGCCGATGCCATGGCGCACGATCTCCGGCGGGGCCTTGCCCGCCATGTCGACGCCGTTGAGTAAAATCTGCCCAGCGTCCGGCCGCAGCGCGCCCGTGATCAGGTTGAAAAATGTGCTCTTGCCGGCGCCGTTGGGACCGATCACGGCGGTGAGCGAACCGTCAGCGAAGTCGAACGAGACGTTGTCGGTCGCCTTGACGCCGCCAAAGGATTTCGAGAGTCCGCGAATCTCCAGCATGGCTAGCCACTCGCCTCCCGCAGACCGCCATAGGTGCTCCACGATGTGCCGGCAAGCCAGCCGCAATCGACCGGCACGTTGGCGCCGGTCATCGCGGAGGCCGCATCGGAGGCCAGGAATGCGACGACGCGGCCGATCTCCGAGGGGTCGACGAGGCGGCGAAGTGCTGCATTGGCAGCCAGCGCCGAGACATCTCGCTCTCCGCGATCGATGGCATTCTTTAACGCCGGCGTCAGCGTATAGCCGGGGGATACGGCATTGACGCGGATGCCGGACGGCCCCCATTCGGCCGCGAGGCATTCGGTGATGGCAATCACCGCCGCCTTGGCGGGCGCATAGGCATGCAACGGCATCGAGCGCATGCCGGCAATCGAGGCGATGTTGACGATGCTGCCGCGCTTGCGCGCGATCATCTGCCGCGCAAAGGCAACGCAGGCGACATAGGTGCCGCGCTGGTCGACACGCACGACGTCGTCCCAGGAGGTCATCGGCAGCTCGTGCGGCCGGGCCGGCACCTGGATGATGCCGGCGCTGTTGACCAGCACCGCGACCGGGCCGCAGTCGCGCTCGATCGCGGCCGCACAGGCCTCGATGCTGCGCTCGTCCGCCACGTCGGCCGCAAACGCCTTGCCACCAACTTCCGCCGCAACCGTCTGCGCCTTGGCGAGATCGCGGTCGAGAACGGCGACGAGATCGCCGGCTGCTGCGAGCTCACGCACGCACGCCGCGCCGATGCCGCTGGCGCCGCCGGTAACGACGTTGATCCGCGTCTGTGCACTCATGGCGCGCGCTCCCCGGCCTCTCCGCGACGCTGCGCGAACCATTCGACGACAAAGTCCATCAAGCCCTTTCGCAGGCCAATGGCAAAGAACAGGATCACGATGCCGAGCACGATGCCGTGATACTCGGTCAGGCGGGTAACGGTATCGTTGAGGATCAGCAGCAGCACCGTGCCGACCATCGGTCCGAGGAAGGTTGTCACGCCGCCGAGCATGTTGATGAAGATGCCCTCGCCCGAGATCGTCCAATAGGCGAACTCGGGATAGGCGCCGGAGACGAACAGCGCCATGATGATGCCGCCGGTCGCGGCGAACAGCGCGGCGAGCACAAAGATCGTCAGCTTGGCGCGCCAGACATCGATGCCGATGAAGCTCGCCCGCGTGGCGTTGTCGCGGATCATGCGCAGCGTGTAGCCGAACGGCGATTGCGCGATCTGCCGCATGAGCAGCAGGCCGATCACCAGAAGGGCACAGCTCGTGATGTAGAGATGCAGATGATTCGACAGATCGATGCCGAGAAACGGCGGCCTCGGGATCCCGCCGCGCAGGCCCTGGTCGCCGCCGGTCAACGATTGCCACGACAGGATGGTTGAGTGAATCAGCATCTGAAATGCCAGCGTGACGAACGCGAAGTAGATCTCCTTCAGCCGCACGCAGATCGCGCCGATGACGACGGCGACGACCAGGGTCATCGCCAGCGTGGCGACGAAGGCTACCGGGATCGGCACGCCGGTCTTCTGCATCATCAGCCCGAAACCATAGGCACCGAGGCCGAAGAACATGCCGTGGCCGAACGAGATCAGTCCGGTGTAGCCGACCAGAAGATTGAGCGACGTCGCGAACAATCCGTAGGCGGCGCAGCGGATCACGAAGTCGAGCAGCTGCTTGCTGCCAAAGATGAACGGCAGCAGCGCGAGCAGGACAAAGGCCGCGAGCGCGATCAGCACATCGCGGTATCGCTGCGGCCTGGCGTCGATCCGGGCAACATCGAGGGGCTGCGTGCCCTGCCCGGCCTGCAATTCGGTCATGCGACCTCCTTGCCGAACAGCCCGCTCGGACGCGACACCAGCACGATCACCATGAACAGATACATCAAGCCCTCGGTGAACAGCGGGAAGCCGAGCGATCCGAACGAGCGGATCAAGCCGATCAAAAGCGCGCCGATCAACGCGCCGAGGATCGAGCCCATGCCGCCGATCACGGTGACGATGAAGGACTCGATCAGCACCGAGAACCCCATGCCCGGTGTCAGCGAGCGCACCGGCGCGGCAAGCGCTCCCGCCAGTCCCGCCAGCATGCCGCCGAGCGCGAATACGCCGCCATAGATCAGCCCGGTATTGATACCGAGCGCCGAGACCATTCCGGGATTATGCGCAGCCGCACGGATCACCTTGCCGATCCTGGAGCGCGCCAGCCCCAGGCCGAGAACAACGGCCGCGGCGAGCGCCACCCCGATCAAGAGCAGATAGTACGGCGGCACCACGCCGCCGGCGATGAACAGCGGCGGCACCTGGAATGCAGCCGGCATGCCCATCGACTTGAACTCAGGCCCCCAGATCATGCGGACCACATCGTCGAAGATCAGCACGAAGGCGTAGCAGACCAGGAGCTGCATCAAGACGTCGCGGCCGTAGACCCGGCTCATGAACACACGCTCGAAGATCAGGCCGAGGATCGCGGTCCCGACGGCGCCGCTCAGCATCGCCAGCGCGAAGCTGCCGGTGAGCTGATAGGCCGTCATCGCGAAATAGGCGCCGAACATATAGAAGGCGCCGTGGCTGAAATTAACCACCTTGAGCACGCCGAAGATCAGCGTCAGCCCAACGGCGACAAGGAACAGCAGCATGCCGATGATCAGGCCGCTGGTGGTTTGCGTCACCAGGCAGGCAGGGCTGGCGAGGCAACTGGCGAGCGCGTCGAGGTCCACGGAAAATCATCCATCACGGCGGGCCGCAACGTCGGCGCGCGACAAACATCAGATGCGAGGCGAAGGCAGCAGATTGCCGCCTCCGCCCGACATGCGGATCAGGTGTAGCCCTTGCTCTTCTTCCACTCGGCTTCGAGCTCGAAGATGGTCTTCCAGTCTCCGGCCTTCACGTCAGGCACGTAGGGCTCCTGCGGGATCGTGGTGCCCCAGCCGATGGCGTAACCGACCAGCGTGTGGTCGTCGGCGCGCATGGTGACGGTGCCGTCGGCGCCGAACGGGCACTTGATGGTGAGCCCGGTGAGCGCTTCCGCGACCTTCTTGCCGTCGGTCGAGTTCGCCTTCTTGACGGCCTCGTTGAGGAACATGACCGCCGTCGCGTTCTGCCACGACCAGTTGGTCGGATACTCGTTGTACTTGGCCTTGTAGGCATCGCCCCAGGCCGCATTTTCGGGCGTCGGCGGGAATGTCTTGATATAGCGATCGCCGGAGTGGATGCCCTTGGGCAGGTTCTTCACCACCGTGAGCGCGGTGTAGTCGGCCATGTTGACCGCGAACACCTCCATCTGGGTGAACATCGCGTAGATGTTGGCCTGGTCGATGTAGGAGGTGAGATCGCCGCCCCACAGGCACGAATAAAGCGCCTGCGGCTTGGCCTGCAGGATCTTGGTCACCACCTCGGTGTAGTCGGGCTGGAACAGCTTTGGCCAGGACTCGCTGATGATCTCGACGTCGGGCGCGAACTTCTTCAGGTACAGCACGAACTCGCCGGTGGTGTCGCGGCCATAGGCGTAGTCGGGCGAACAGGTCGCCCATTTCTTCAGGCCCTTGGCCTTGGCGATCCCTGCCGCGTAGCTGGCGCCGACGATCGAATCATGAATGCCCTGCCGCACACAACGGAAGGCGTTCGGGATGTGCTGCTTGGGATCGGCGGTCAGCGATGACGCTTCCGAGCAGGTGTGGATGCACAGCACGCCGAGATCGCGCGCCACTTCGTGAACCGCGAACGATCCCGAGGACGCTTCGCCGTCGAGCAGAATCTCGCAGCCGTCGGTGTTGACGAGCTCGCGCGCGATGCGCGCGGCCTCCTGCGGCTGTCCCTTGGAGTCGCGGATCACCATCTCGATCTGCCGCCCGGCAAGGCCGCCGGCGGCATTGACCTTCTCGACCTCCAGCAGCACTGCGTTGCGCGAGGACGTTCCGAGTTGCGCGACGCGGCCCGACAGAATGGTCGGCATGCCGATCTTGATCGTCTTGGCCTGTGCGCGCGCCACCCATGGCGCGGCAAAGCTCACCGCACCGGCGCCCATCAGCGCAAGCGTCGAGCGCCGGGTGATGCCCGGTTTCCGGGTCCTCTTCATCATTCCCCTCCCTGTCGGGTTCGCGTTCCTAAAATCCCTGCCGGAGATCGTTCCGTCTCCATGACCACGATGTTTTCAGAGCAAGGGGGGTGACGTCAAGCCAAAGATGAATTACGACTCATAATTCATCTAGGGAGAAAACGGCGCCGGAATCGGCTCCGTGGGCCGCAAATGATCAACCTTTCCAGCTTCATCGCATTTCATGCCCGGCGGACTCCGGACCGCTGTGCGCTGAAATATCGCGGCGAGAACGTCTCCTACGCCGACTTTGATCTGCGGATCCGACAGGTCGGCGGCTGGCTCGCGGCGCGCGGGATCGCGCCCGGCGACGTCGTCGCCGTGCTGATGAAGAACAGCACGGCCTTTCTCGAGCTGGTGTTCGCGACCAGCCATATCGGCGCGGTGTTCCTGCCGATCAACTATCGCCTCTCGGCCGATGAGGTCGGCTACATCGTCGGCAATTCCGGCGCGCGCCTCCTCGTCGCCGACGAGGAATTTGCCGCGATCGCCGCCGGCGGCGCGCCGGTCGCGCTGCTCGATGAGGTCGCGCAGTCCAGCGTCACCAACCTTGCGCCCGACATCGCGCCGGCGCCGATCCATGTGCGCCGGCCGCGCGACCTGATGCGGCTGATGTACACCTCGGGCACGACGGATCGTCCCAAGGGAGTGATGCTCAGTTACGAGAACATCTACTGGAAGTCCGCCGACCAGACCCTGGTGCTCGGGCTCAATGCCGACACGCGGCTGCTCGTCGTCGGCCCGCTCTATCACGTCGGCGCGCTCGACCTGCCCGGCATCGCGGTGCTCTGGCATGGTGGCATGCTGTGCATTCACCGCACCTTCGAGCCCGAACCCGCACTCGCCGCGATCGAGCGGGAGAAGCTGAACGCGGCATGGTTCGCGCCGGTCATGACCACGGCCCTCCTCACCCATCCGAACCGCGAGCGCTACGACGTCTCCAGCCTGCAATGGGCGATCGGCGGCGGCGAGAAGACGCCGGAAGTCCGCATCCGCGCCTTCTCGGACTATTTCAAGAACGCGCGCTACATCGATGCCTACGGCCTCACCGAAAGCTGCGGCGGCGATACCTTCATGGACGCGGGCCGCGAGATCGAGAAGATCGGTTCGACCGGCCGCGCCATCGCCCATGTCGAGATCGAGATCCGCGACGATGCCGGCAAGCGCCTGCCGGCCGGCCAGAACGGCGAGATCTGCCTGCGCGGCCCGAAGGTCACACAGGGCTACTGGAAGGATCCCGAGAAGACCGCATCCGCGTTCTTCGGCGACTGGTTCCGTACCGGCGATGTCGGCTATCTCGACGACGACGGCTTCCTGTATCTGACCGATCGCAAGAAGGACATTATCATCTCCGGCGGCGAGAACATCGCCTCCTCCGAGGTCGAGCGCGTCATCTACGAAATGCCTGAAGTGCGCGAGGTCGCGGTGATCGGCCTGCCGGACCCGCGCTGGGGCGAGAAGCCGGTCGCGATCGTGGTGCTGGCCGACGACGCCAAGCTCGACCTGCCCAGTCTCACCGACCACTGCCGGACACGGCTCGCCGGTTTCAAGGTGCCGCGGCAGCTCGTCATCCGCGACAGCCTGCCGCGCAATCCATCCGGCAAGGTGCTCAAACGCGTGCTCCGTGCCGAACTCGAGGCCACCGCATGACGCAAGCGACATCCGCCAAAGTGACAAAACTTAACCGGGTCGAGCGCAACGCCTGGACCAAGCAGAAGATCTTCGACGCCGCGACCAAGGTCGTCGGCAAATACGGCTATGCCGAAGCCTCGGTCGCGCGCATCACGGAAGCTGCCGGCGTCGCGCAGGGCACCTTCTACAATCATTTCGAGAACCGCCAGGAGCTGCTCGACCAGCTGCTGCCGAAGATCGGCCTCGACATGGTCCGCTTCATCCATGCGCGCACCGGCACCGCAAGCGAGGCCCGGCAGGAGGTCGAGCGCTTCAGCGCCTTCTTCGATTTCATCCGCGAGGTGCCGGAATTCCTGCGCATCCTCAACGAGGCCGAATTCTTCGCGCCGATCGGCTACCAGAAGCATTTTGACAACATCTCGAGCGCGTATGTGCGGATCCTGCAACGCGCGCGGGCTGCGGGCGCGACCAACGCGTTCAGCGACGAGGAATTCGAGGCCATCGTCCAGGTGCTGATGGGCGCGCGCGGTTATCTCAGCCGCCGCTATTCCTATTCCGAGCGCGGCGTCACCGCGGTGCCCGACTATGTGATCACGGCCTATCAAAAGCTGGTCACCCGCGGCCTGTTCACCACCAGCGACAAGGGAAGAAAGTCATGAGCGCTGAGGGCACCATCCTCGTCACCGGCGGCAGCCGCGGCATCGGCGCGGCGACCGCGACACTGCTCGCCGATCAGGGGCATCGCGTCGTCATCGTCGACATCGCGCCCGAGCCGCTGGTTGGAACAGCCGCCGTGCTGTGGCCGGCGCCGTTCGACGTCGCGAGCGAGAGCGCCGTTGTCGCAGGCATTGCCGATATCGAGACCGCGCATGGTCCGATCACCGGCCTCGTCAACGCCGCCGGCGTCTTCGGCAAGATGCACACGATCGAACGGGTGCGGATGGAGCAATGGGACCGCGAGGTCAATATCGACCTGCGCGGCACCTTCCTGGTCGCGCGCAGCGTCGGCATCGCCATGGCGAAGCGTCGGCATGGCGCGATCGTCAACGTCGCCTCGGTGGCCGGCATGACGTCGGGCCCGATCCACGCCTATACCGCGGCGAAGGCCGGCGTCATCCAGATCACGCAGACGCTCGCCGCCGAATGGGGCCGTTCCGGCGTCCGCGTCAACGCAGTGTCGCCCGGCTTCACCCGCACGGCAGCGCTCGAGGCCGGCATCGCATCGGGCGCCCTGAACAAGGACCTGCTGGCGCGGCCGACCGCGCTGAACCGGCTGGTCGAGCCGATCGAAGTGGCGCAGGCGATCGCATGGCTGCTCTCGCCGCAGAGCAGCGGCATCACCGGCATCAACCTGCCGGTCGATGCCGGCTACATCGCAGGCACCACCTGGGCCGCCTATGGCGGCCTGCCGGAAGCCCCACGCAGCTAAGGACAACGCATGAATATCGAGCTTCCGCGCAAACACCTCGATCTGTCCTCCGCCATCGCCGAGGGCGACATCCGCGTGCTGCTGATGGTGCTGGTGCACATGACCGGCGACGAGAAGTGGCTCGAGCCGCCCTACAAGCCGAAGCGCGACGTCCGTCTGATCCCGGATCCCGACGCCGGTGTGCCTCAGGAGATCCAGGACGAGATTCGCGCGGCGGTCCTGAACCTGTTCGCGAACGGCACCCCGAAGCCCGTCATCACCGATCCCGGCAATGAGCTGATGCTGCGGATGATGCGCGCGACGCTCGGCGACAATGTCGCGCCGGAATATGCGCCGCTGATGCGGGAGGAGATGGGCTTCATCCCACGCGACGCGCGCTGGCGCGAGCGCCCTTCTGGCGAGAAGCTGGCGCAGCAGCATGTGCTGATCGTCGGCGCCGGGGTCTGCGCGATCGCGCTTGGCGTCGCGCTCGGCCGGCTCGGCATCCCCTATACGATTGTCGAGAGGCAGGACGAGATCGGCGGCACCTGGTACGTCAACCGCTATCCCGGCTGCGGCGTCGATACGCCGAACCACTCCTATTCCTTCTCGTTCGGCGCCCGCAATCCGTGGACCCGCTATTTCGCGCAGCGCCAGGAGCTGCTCGATTATCTGCTCAAGGTCGTGCGCGAATACGACATCCGCAAGCATGTCCGCCTCAATACCGAGCTCGTCGCCTCGCGCTGGGACGAAGGCAAGCGACGCTGGATCTCGACGCTGAAGACTGCCCGCGGCGAAGAGACTTTCGAATCCACCGCGCTGGTTAGCGCGATCGGCCAGCTCAATGATCCCCTGCCTGCCCGCTTTGAGGGAGACGAGGCCTTCACAGGCCTGAAGGTCCATTCGGCGCTGTGGTCCGACGACATCAAGCTCGACGACAGGCATGTCGCCGTGATCGGCACCGGCGCAACCGCGATGCAGCTGGTGCCGTCGATCGCCGACCGCGTCGCCTCGGTCACCGTCTACCAGCGCACCGCGCAATGGGCGCGGCCGGTGAAGGGCTATTCTGATCCGATCACCGAAGGTGCGCAGTGGCTGCTCGCGCATCTGCCGTTCTATGTGCAGTGGTATCGCTTCAACATGTTCTGGCGTTACGGCGACGGATTGCTGCCGTTCCTGCGCAAGGATCCGGCCTGGCCGCATCCGGACCGCGCCGTCAACAAGGGCAACGACCGGCATCGCCAGGAGCTCGCCGACTTCATCCTGTCCGAGCTGAAGGATCGCCCCGACCTGATCGAGAAATGCATGCCGACCTATCCGCCCTACGGCAAGCGCATCCTGCTCGACAACAACTGGTTCAAGACGCTGACCAAACCGAATGTCGAGCTGGTCACCGACAAGATCGACCATTTCGCCGCAGACGGAATCGTCACCGCCGATGGCACGTCGCGGCAGCACGACGTCATCGTGATCTCGACCGGCTTCAAGGTCTCCGAGATGGCGGCGCGGCTCAACATCACCGGGCGTAACGGCAAGAACCTCAAGCAGGCGTGGCGCGACGACAATCCGACCGCCTATCTCGGCCTCACCGTGCCTGATTTTCCCAATCTCTTTCTGATGCTCGGCCCCAATTCGGGGCCCGCGCATGGCGGCAGCGTCATCTTCCAGTCGGAGTGCCAGAGCCGCTACATCTCCGCGTGCCTTGTCGAGATGATCGAGAATGACATCGCCGCGATCGACGTGCATCCCGACGCGCATGACGCGTATATCCGCAACGTCGACGCCGAGCACGAGCAATTGATCTGGACGCATCCGGGCATGACGACCTACTACCGCAACAGACGCGGCCGGGTGTTCTCGGCGATGCCGTGGCGGTTCGTCGACTACTGGAAGATGACGCACGATCCGGACTTCACCCAATATCGAAAGACCAAGTCGCGACAGGACTCCTGACCTGAATTCGCTCGCTCGTTAACTTGACAGATGGCCATAACTGCCGCAGCATTTCGCTGACTGCACCTGTTGGGGTGCTGGAGCGTCTGCTCCTCGCGTCGCAGGAATTGACGGACGATTATGGGATCGGCCGTCAGGCAGCAGAAGCGGACAGATGTCCGCGGGCCCACCCTTGGAGAGGAGCATGACGCCACCGGCGCAAGCCAGCGACCTTGCTCAGCGGCAAGGTCCCGGTGCACGTTGAGGCAAACAGCAGCTGCTAGCCGCGTGCGCCACCGACAATCTGAACATATCCGCAGGACAGGAGCGCAAAGGCCACGCGCTTTTAGGTCCCGAAACACGACTGGTCGATACCAGACATCCTTCGCTAAAACGAAGTAGCAGGGCCCCGCGATGCTTGACTGCACCGGGGCCCGTTCGTTTGCCCGCGATCTCCCCTTCGTCACGCCGCATTGCGTCCCCGCACGGGATCGGGAACAATTGTCGCGACGAGATGAGGAATGATGATGGAAAAGCCGCGGGTCCGAATCTACACCGACTACAAGTCTCCCTATGCCTATGTCGCCAACAAGCGGCTGTTCGAACTCGAGGAGAGATACGGCGTCGAGCTGGAATGGCTGCCCTACACGCTGCGCATTCCCGAATTCATGGGCACGGTCGAGGAGCGCACGCCGCACTTCTGGCGCAAGGTGCGCTACGCCTACATGGATGCGCGCCGGTTCGCCAACGCGCAGGGACTGACCATGAAGGGCCCGCGCCGGATCTACGACGCCTTCTACGCCAGCGCCGGGATGCTGTTCGCGCAGCGTCACGGGCTGTTCCGGCCTTATCACGATACGGTGTTCCGGAGGTTCTGGAATCACGAGCTGGAGATCGACGAGCTACCCGAGATTGCCGGCGTGATCACCGCGGTCGGTGGCTCCGCCTACGCCTTCGAGGCCTATGTTCGCGGCCCTGCCCGCGCCGAACATGATCGCATCATCGACGAGGCCGAAGCGCTCGGCGTATTCGGCGTTCCCAGCATGGTGTTCAACGGCGAATTGTTCTGGGGCGGCGACCGCATCGACATGCTGATCGAGCGGATCAAGCAGCCGGAGACGATCGCGATCGCGCTTGGGAGCAGGCACCGGACGTAGGCGCCGACCGTTTCGAATCGGCCTATCGTCGCTGATCGATCAGCCACCGTTCAGGATCGCCCAGCACCTGGTGCGTTCCAGCACCGGTTTCAACGCCGCGCGCTCGCCGGCATCGAGCGCAGTAAACTTCTGGCGCAGCTGCTGCAGGCATTTGACCTGATATTTGAACGGCGCCAACGCGTAGGGCAGTCCCCAGACGTTGATCTCGAGCCGTTCGAGGCCCTTGGCGAAGGCGTCCGCGTTGGCCGCAAGGAACGGCAGATAAAGTTCGCCGGCGATCCGAAGCAGCGCCTCGGCGAACCCGCCAAGCGCCTGCTCACGAGGATACCAGTCACCCTCGACACCTGATGCATCGTCGAGCCGCCGTACCCAGTGATCGGTGAACGGCGCGCGCTCGCGCATGATCCGCATCGGGGTCGGGTCGGTCGCCATCTCGCTGAGCTGGCCGAACCAGGCAAAATCCGCCAGCGACGGCCGGCTGCCGAACAGATAGCTCCTCATGCCGACATGCGGCTCGAACGCTGCAAGCGTACGCCGGTAGCTCTCCTCCAGCAGCGGCCTGTTCTCATCCGTCGCGCCGAGAATGACCATGCGCGAAATCTGCCGCTGCCGGAACTCCTCGATCTCCTCGCGGCTGCCGGCCTCGGCCTGCGATGTCGAC
Organism: Bradyrhizobium sp. KZN70725; assembly: GCF_055264925.1. Lineage (NCBI taxonomy): Bacteria > Pseudomonadati > Pseudomonadota > Alphaproteobacteria > Hyphomicrobiales > Nitrobacteraceae > Bradyrhizobium > Bradyrhizobium sp. KZN70725. Next base: position 71,721 of record NZ_JBUYWT010000034.1, on the reverse strand, counting down.
CACTCCTCGCCGGCCCAGCGCGAGACATAGGCCTGATCTTCCGGATCCCACCAACGATAGAGAAACAACGGCTTCACCGCCCATTCGTCGGCGAGGTCCTCGAGCAGATCGCAGATGAAAGCGATGGCCCTGTCCTCGGGGATCACCGACCGTCCCTGATGTCGCGCCTCCAGATCATAGGCCAGCGTCGTGGTCTCGCCGCGGTAGCTGCCGTCGGGATATTGCAGCACCGGGATCAGCATCGGCTTCAGATGCGCGGTTGCCTCGCGAAGCGCCTTGGTCATGATCACCCAGTCGTGCGGGATCCGGCGGTAGCGCATCAGCGCGCGCAACTTGATCGCATAGGGCGAGGCGGTCGAGCCGATCAGGCGATAGCGGTTTTCCGTCATGACGATGCCTCCGAAAATGCCGGATTGCCGTAAGGGTAGAACTGCGCGAGATCGACGTTCTTGTACGGCAGCTTGTCGAGACGCGTGGTACCGAGGAACGGCTCGTCGGGTTCGACCAGGAGGATCGTCTTGGCAAATCCATTGTCATCGAAGCCGCGCCGGAAATGGACCCGCGACTTGATCGCCATCACGTCAAAGGCGCCGATGTCGGGCACCAGCGCCTTCAGCGAAAACGGCTCCATGACCTGCACCAGATAGGTGGACAGGATCAGCACATTGTTGCGGCCGAAGCGGACGCAGACCCAGAACTGGCCGTAGCCCTCGCCCGCCGCCGAAACAGTGCCCTGAATCCGAACCGAATCGCCCGCCGACTCGTCGGCGCGGCCGCCGATCTCCATGTCGAAGGCATCGCCGGCCTTGGCGCCGGCGGCCTTGAGGCTTGCCGTCGCCCTGGCATCCGCAATGGTTGCGATCACGGTGTTGGCGAGGTCCTGCGCGATGATCTCACGCAGCAGCCAGGTCGCCGCCCCCGACCGGTCGCTGTGATCGGCCAGCACCACCGGTGTATTGCCAGCTGCGACGGCCTGCTTGGCCAGCGCGACGCCCTCGGCGATGCTGTGCAGTTTGGTCGATTGCAGCAAGGCTTCGCGCAGACGCCAGATCGTGCCCGCGAGATCACGCGCGACCTGCTCGGCGAGCTTTGGATTGTCGTTGGTCAGAACCTGAACGGTCATGCCGACATCGGGAACGTCGGCGAACGGGAAGCCGAAGAAGATGTTGACGTAGACGTCGACCTCGCGGGCCTCCCAGACCAGCGCGCGCTGCACGAGGTCCATCCACGGCCGCGCCCCGGTCCACTGCAGCACCGTGGGCGAGATCACGGGAACCTTGATCGTCCTGTGCGCCGGCTTGTAGTCGCCTCGGATCGCCCGCACCAGCATGCGCGCCGCGCGTTCGCCCTGCAGATGCGCGTCATAATGCGGGAAATATTTGACCGCGAATGCCATGTCCGCCTGCTCGAGGAACGCCTCATCCTCATTGCCGTGGGGATCGAAGGTTGCGGCGATGAAGGCGGAGCGGCCGACCACTTCGCGCACCTGCCGCGCCAGATCGGCTTCGGGACGCGGCACGCCGCGCACGGCCATCGCGCCATGCAAGCACAGATAGACGCCGTCGAACGGTCCATCCTCCTTCAATCCGGCGATCATCTTGCCGGTGAAGGTGCGATAAGCCTCCTCGGTGATCCAGCCGGATCCGGTGTAAGTCTTCGGCCAGAGCGGGGATTCGATGCCGACCAGTTCGACCTCGGAGAACTCGCGCGCCACCTGCACGAACCCGCCCATGTGGTTCTTGGGATCGAACCGCAGCAGCGCCTCGCCTTTGGCCGGCGAGCCCGGATAGATGAAGTCGTCGAGCGTGGTCTCGTTCGGCAGGAACGAGACGGTTTCGTGGGAGAAATGCAGGACGGCGATACGTATCTTGCGATCGCTCATTTTGGTGCGCCTCGGCTGTTTTTCGCATTGTGGCATTGAAGGCGCGGCGCGCCAATCCGCATTCGGTTTTTGCCCGCCAGACCTGCAAATACGCAGACGCAGCGCAGCTTGCCGCCGCGAGGATTCTGCTATGGTCCGCGGCAACAATCGGGCCGCGGCCCCGCAAATATCTCAAGGAGAGAACGCCATGAATCCCCCCGTCAGTTCGCCCGCGATCAAGGTCGTCAAATCCGTCCGCGAGCAGGTGAGCGCCGAGGAATGGCAGGCCCGCGTCGATCTCGCCGCCTGTTACCGGCTGACGGCGATGTACGGCATGACCGAGATGATCGCGAACCACATCTCCTGCCGCGTGCCTGGCACCACCGACCAGTTCCTGATCAACGCCTACGGCATGCTGTATGAGGAGATCGACGCCTCCAGCCTGATCAAGGTCGACGTCGAAGGCAACACGCTGCTCAACGCTACCGACTACGACGTCAATGTCGCGGGCTTCGTCATTCACAGCGCCATCCACATGGCCAAGCACGACATGGATTGCGTCGCGCACACCCACACCCCGGCCGGCATGGCGGTCTCGGCGATGGAATGCGGCCTGCTGCCGCTGGCGCAGACCTCGATGCGCTTCCTGCACATCGCCTATCACGACTTCGAGGGCATCGCCGACAATGTCGACGAGCGCGAACGCCTGGTCCGCGACCTCGGTGACAACGAGGCGATGATCCTGCGCAACCATGGCCTTCTGGTCGTCGGCCGCACCGTGCCCGCCGCCTTCAACGTGCTGTTCCGCCTCGAGCGCGCCTGCCAGACCCAGGTGATGGCGCTGTCCTGCAATACCAAGCTGATCTATCCGCCGCAAAATATCCTCGAAGACACTTATGAGCGGATGCTGCCGAAGCCGGGCCGCGCCGCCCGCAACGGCGAACTCGCCTGGCCCGCGCTGCTGCGCAAGCTCGACCGGGCGGATCCGTCGTATCGGGATTGAGAGCGAAAGCCGGCGTAGGCCTTCTCCATTCGTCGTCCCGGCGAAGGCCGGGACCCATAACCACAGAATAGCGTTGTTGAAAAACAGGCCGTGGCCCCAGCGTCGCGCCACAATTCGCATTCGTGACAATGGGTCCCGGCCTTCGCCGGGACGACGCTGAAATTGTTGCACGATCTGTGAGTCACACATCCCATTCTCGCGGCGTGTTTCGCCCCTGGTGCCTCGTCTGCAAGGAATACGGCGTGGCGGGCGCGGTGAACATGGTGCCGAACTGGCATTTTGGTCGGGCACGTGGTTGGCTTCTCTCCGGGAGGAAGTCATGAAATTTTGCCCAAGCGACCCACCCGGATCGACCGTTCTTTCGCGCTCGGCAGCGCTGGCGCGCCTCGCCCGGCCCGCAATCGGACTGACGCGATTTGAGATTGCACGTGACTGTTGAACTTACCTTGCTCGCCGCCAGCGTCTTTCTTGGGATCGTGCACATTATCGCTGTATCGCACCTCCAGAGCCGGCAACGAGGCTACCGATGGACCGCGAGTTCGCGGGAGCAGCACGTTCCCCCGCTTACTGGCGTTGCCGGAAGGGCCGATCGAGCGCTCCGAAACTATCTTGAGACATTTCCGCTCTTCGCCGCCGTAATCCTTCTAACCGCTGTAGCGGACATCCACAGTTGGCTCACCTTATGGGGCGCTCAGCTTTATTTTTTGGGGCCGCGTCGCCTACGCGATCTTGTATGCAGCAGACTTGCCGCTGGCGCGCTCGCTCGTGTGGAACATCCCGACCATCGGCATGCTCATGAATGTTGCGGCGGTATTCCTGGGGTGAGAGGTCGCGCATCGGGCTCGCGTAGCCCCTACGCCGAGCGGCCTTGCTGCTCGCCCCAATTGCGCCAGTGAGTGGGATGAACCTCCACGGCGCGGCCCGTTGCCGTCTTGATCCAGCCATTGTGGTCACGACGACAGAGGAAGATCAGAGAGTATATGTCCCCCTTAGCCTCGATAACGGCCAACTCCAAGTCGCGATCGAACGGGGCGGTTTCAATCGGCATCCACATCATCACGCTAGACTAGCCGGCGATGCAGCGCGGCTCATTGATCATTGTCAACGGCGTCCTCAATCCTCACCGCGTGACCGTCGATTTTGCGCCTGCCATTCGGCTAGCTTGGCTTCCTCCTCGGCCAAAGCTTGCGCAAGGTCTCGATCTTCCGAGCGTCGGCTTCCGTTTCCAAAAGTTCTTTGTAGTGAGCAATGTTGGCCCGAAAGATGAAATCGACCATGGTTGCTGCCGTTATGATTGAGCTAGCTTCATCGCGCCACAGCCGGCGTGTAAATTGGAAGCCGGTTGGCTCGCCCGCAGGATTGAAACCACGCCAGGACAAAATGGACGAGATCGAGAAACACGGCCTCAAATTGATCGACGCCATGAAGGCCGCCGGACTTGGCGCGGGACAGGTCATCCGCCGAGAGACGATTGATGCGGTTTGGAGCGCTGCTGGTGCAAAGCGCGATGATCTAGCTGCCGGGCTCAAGTTTGCCGAAAGCTTCGACTGGATCGAGGACCCCGATGGCAGCGGGACTTTCGTGAGGCTGCCCCCTGCCGGTGAAGCGATAGTTGCGGTTTAGTGTAACGTCTGCCGTCGGTGATGCCGCGACATGTGTTCAACGAGTTCCGCGTTCAAACAGTTTAGGATGTGCTCCAACTGCTCATTGACCAGCAAGAGCGCCCTGAGAGCGCTCCGCACATCGCCGTCACAGGCGGCAACGATCTCGTCTAGCTCCCGGTCATACTCGTCCAGATAATCGTTGGTCGTTGGGTGCGGCATGCGAACAACATCCAACCAGAAAATGTCTTGTCGAAACAACGAGCGCAGCATTTCTCCTCGATATTCACAGGCAGGCGCGAAAGAGCCGATTGCATTTCTGCGGGCCGCGCTCTGCTCTGAACGGATACTTTCAGCCTTTTGGGAGACAATATGGTCGAGGTGTATTTCAACGTCAGGCGCGATCTCCTCGTTGTGAAAAAAGGATTTCCGGTGCCGGACATCAGCGCTCAGGGCAAATGGCGCAAGAGCAAGAAGAGGGTCGTCAGGGTTAGCGAGGAGATCAGGCAGGCGGTTCAGAGCCACGGCTATTACATGCGCAGGCTGAGCGATCTCAAGAAGAACTAACTGCCGAAAAACGCGTGGCGCGCATGCAAAAAGCCCGGCCGTCAATGAGACGGCCGGGCGGAGAGGAAATATGAACTCGATGAACACCGCGAATATGCTGCGGCGCAGGAAAAACTTCCATCCCGGACGAATACGGGTGGCGGCCGGTGCCTAGACGCACTCGAGTGGGGGCTGTTAACCGCCGGACCGAGGCGAGAACGCATCCACGGACGTGGCTATTCGGGTCGCCAATTCAGTGGCGGTCGGCGTGGACTGCGTTTCGAGCGGCGAGCCGACGGAATGGACCGCTGCCAATCCAGCACCAGCGGTCCAAACAGCTATCGCAATTGCAGCGAGATATTCGATCCTCATGGCGATGGTCCCTTGCATCGGCCCCATCAATTAACCCGACACTTTTGGAATTGGTTCCCGAGCGCGAGCGATTTCCTATGAGTATCGCCGGCGTTGCCCGGCGCTTTGCATGGTCGATGCTTCGGCTCTGTGCTCCGTAGGTTCCTCATTCCGTTCGCGATCAGAATTGGGGAACGAAGAGGCTAGCCAAGACTTAGAAGCCATGAGACCGCCGCTCGCTGGTGAACAACCCGGCGCATGTCGCAGATAGCCAAAGGTCGTTACCAAAGACCCGCTGTTGTCAAAAACCAGCGCTCGCGCAAGATAGCCAAAAGCGGCGGTCTCCGGTTTATTCACAATCGCTAGCCGCGCCCCGATGTGTTTGCGGGGGGAGCGCACTCTCGGCCTGCCGGTGCGTTGTTCATTCCGACCGGAGGCTGTGTAATGCGCAACCGCATCGACATCGACCACGTTCACAGCCGGGCCATTGTCCGGGAGATCGGCGAGACGCTGCGAGCGTGGCTGGAACCAGAGACGGAACTCTCGCCGAGGCTCAAAATGCAAATCGACCGGCTCCGCGAATTTGAAGAGCAGTCGCCCTCAATCATTCCAGCGGGTGAGCGCTGGGATAAGCCTCGTCGTTGAGCCGGGAGAAGGACTGGGTCCTCACATCGGCTGCACCGTGCCAGTGCGCGTTCCTTTCAGAACAGCCCGATCACGATGAAAAAGGCGACCTCAGTCAGGAAAGTGACGCTCATAATCGCAACTATGAGGAAGGCGTTGCCCGCTGACAGTGGGATCATGATATGCCTCGCATCTTGCGAAGCCCCGAAGCCTCCAAGCGCTAATTCTCCGAGGGCCGGAATGTTTCGGTTCCCGAACGCGGGAGCGGATGTTGCGATCGGTGCTGTCGTCCTGGTTCCACTCGGAACGCGGTTCAAATATTGAGCCTGATCTGATCTCAGCATCGAGGCCCTAACCTGAGACGGCCTTACCATGCGGATACCAAGAGGGCGACGGACGCGATCAGAGTTGCCGTGCTGAGGGCCACCACGACAAGGGCTTGTTCACTGTGCGCTTGCAGGTTTTTGTCGTCCATTGTCGCCAATGCTGGCTCGCGTATCTCGTTCCTAATTGGGATAAGGCGGTCGTTCCAGAGCGCGCGCGGGAAGACATCAACTCCCGGCGTCACCGGACTTCCAGTGCCTTGATCGCCTGCGCCGAAATCTCGGCGGGGTCCCTGAGACCAGATTGCGCGACCTTGATAATCGTCTTCGCGATCATAGTCGGAACAATAGATGCAAAGGCCGTCCCCGTCGGCTGCGTGCTCCGACGTTGGGATAAAGCCTAGCGGGGCGCAATTCGACTTGTGGGGTGCGGCGGCGGCGTGGCCATCGCTACGATGGCAAACGAAGAGGGACAACTGAGGCGGCCTTGCCGTGTTCACGCACCGGCGCTAACGCTAGTTCTTGGTTTGGCGTTGGGGGGTATCCGGTGAGCAAGGCCCGCGAGTTTATCGATTTCTGGGTCGAGAATAGCATTCACGCTGTCGAGCAGTTTCGCACCGTCGGCGCGTCGCAGGATATCGCCGAACTGACCCGCCGTCTTGTCGCGGCTGCCAAGGAGCAGGGTTTCTCGGCGGCCGACTTGCAAGCTGAGATCGGCGACATCTCCGACTACATCGGAGACCTGCTCAAAGCAGCGAACAGGGCTGAGCGCGAACTGCGTAAGCCTACCTAGGCATCGCAATGCGGGCGCCTTACTTTGTCAGTCTGCAAACAGCGCCAGGCTTGAGGTTGAGTTCCTCGAACGTACTTTGCTGCTTATCCGTCAAGTTGATGTTGAGGGCAAAGTAGACATGCATAGACATCTCGGCGATCTCGGCCTCGACACGAAACGGAAGCGCAAAATGCGGAGGCCTGCGCGGCTTATAGCGGAGGAACAATACGACGCAAGCGCTCGGGATATTATTTGCTCGCGGCGAAAAGGTCCCATTTCCCGGGCAGCCCCTTTAATTCGTATGAACCTCGCTCGGAGAACTTCAGATCGGTGCCTGCTACGAGGTCGGTGACCACCCGCGAGACAAATACCTCATTGCTTCCCGACTGCGACATCACCCGCGCGGCTGCGTGGACGGCAATGCCACCGATGTCATTGCCTCTGATTTCGACCTCGCCGCAATGAAGACCTGCGCGTACGGGCAGGCCAATACTCTTGCTCTCTTCACTGAGCGCCAAGGCGCATCGCACAGCCCGCCCCGGCCCGTCAAAGGTCGCCAGAACGCCATCGCCTGTGCTCTTCACCAAAGTGCCGCGATGCTTGCTGACAATCCGGCCGGAAAGATCGTCGTGATTGTCCAAGAGGTCACGCCAACGGTGATCGCCGAGTTGCAAAGCGAGATTGGTCGACCCAACGATATCAGTAAAGAGAACGGTAGCGAGTATGCGCTCCAGATCAATTCCCTCGCTGGCGCGTTGTCCAGTGATGAATTCTTCGATGTCTCCGGTAACTCGCTCAATGTCTCCCGTCCAGAACGCGTGATCGCCCGACGGATATTCAATGTATTTTGCTCCCGGGATACCGGCGGCGAGCTTGCGGCCTAACGTTACAGGCACCTGCGCGTCGGTTGTTCGGTGCAGCACTAGAGTTGGCGTGCGGACGACTGGGAGGATGGGGTTGATGTCTATCCGTCGGTTCGAAAGTATGTAGGATTTTAGTGCGCCAGGACTGCTGCCCAACTTTTCGAATTTTGCGATGCGAGCGAGTATCTCCGGATTGCCAGCATCACTCGCGAAAACTCGCTTGAGGAAGTCCCCGTTTCCCCAACTCTTTACGACGTAAGCTAACCGTTCCTGAACCTCGGATGGCGTGAGGTTGGGCGGGAGCAGGTCTGATATCCGCGCCAGCCCTCCGAATAAGACCAAGTGGGACACGCGCTCTGGGTAGGTCGTCGCGAATAGAACGCTCATCGACGCGCCTTCAGAGAAGCCGACTAGCGCAGCATGCTTGGAGTTGATGGCGTCCATGATCGTGCGGACATCGTCGATACGTTCCTCAAGAGACGGTACGTCGGCCAACCGATCTGATAGTCCTTGACCTCTCTTGTCGAACGTGACGACCCTTGAGAACTTCGCCAAGCGACGAAGAAAGCGCGTATAGCCCGGGAGTTCGTGCTGAAAATCGATGTGGGATATAATGCCCGGAACTAGGATAATGTCGGTGGGCCCGTCGCCCATGACTTGATAGGCGATGTTGAAGTCGCCGCTCTGCGCATACTGCGTCTCGGGCAACGCTACTTCCGTCATCGCGGGCCCCCACCATTTGTTCGCGTTTCCAACTATCTTCCAGATCAGGCCGGACATCAACGGACGTCATCCACCGTAAATGCCCGGTATTTGCCCGTCACACGATGGGCCGAAGCTATGGTCTGGCACCTGAAGGTGAACGGTCTAAGGGCCTATTGGGACCCAGCTCAAGCGACTCTGTTTAAGCCATTGACAGACATGGCTTTTATTCGTTCTTTGGATCATGAGAAAAAGGCTTGGCATCAGGACCACACGACTTCACCGTCCACGTCATGCGCACTCGTCAGTTGCGCAATCGGCGTCCACCGCATCTCGACCCACGTTCGTGACGACCGCGAAGCGCCCCTCAATCGGGTGAGACGGGCGGAATTGGATCACTGATTTGCCCGACGACGGAAGCGGGATTTGCCCGTCGGGGTGATCTGTCGCAGCCATCGTGCGGTGAGCGCGGAACGTCGTGCCGCTCAGCTTCCGAGCTGAATGGTGCGCTCCAGCGCCGCGGCGAAGCCGTTGAGGGGGACGTTAAAGACGACAGCCTGCCCGTTGCTGATGCTCTGTGCGGCAACGGTGAGCATTTTGGCCTTGCTGGTGGTGTCGGTCACGGCCGTGGGAAAGGATACCGGCAGCAAGCAGCCTTGCGCCGTGCAGGTGGAGAAGCGCGTCTGTTCGAGATCCTTGCCGTCAAGCTTGAGGACGGCCCCGGCGTCGAACTTCAGCCCGAACGGCATCAAGATGTTGCCTTCGGCCTTTCCGTCCCTGGGAATCAGTTCGATGGCGAAGATTTGCTGATTGGTTTCCTTGGCGAACTGTGTCTGCCCGAGGGTACACAGCTTGGCCCCGCCGTCGAGCTGGCATTTGACGATCCAGTCTCCGTAGTCTCGCTGATCGCGGAAAGCGCCCTTGGGAAGCTGGACGGCGCGGACCACGCCGTCCATCGCGGACGTCCGGCTCCGTGTGTCGATCGGCATGGAGACGGTGCTCCCACTGGCATCCGACACATCGGGAGTTCGGGCGGCTTGCGCCGAACCGACGCCGACCATGACGACGAGAGCAACAATCGCCCGAAGACGCCTGTCTGCTGCGCTGACCGTCACCATTGCATTCACTCCGCCTCGTTACGTCCCGAAACCGACTTGCCTCTTCGTCGGCGTATTCGTGGGCATAATTCCCACGCGAGCGAGATAGGTCTACGTGGAGAGCCGCTGATATGCAAGAGCTGATCGCCGCCGGTGTGATTGTCGCGATTGTTGCGTTCTGCGGCGGGTATTTCTGGGCAATTGCACGTGAAGCCAGGACCGCGAACAAGGCCGCGAACAAGCAACAACGCAAATGCTAGTCCGGCGCCTCGACCTTGCTCCCGTGATTTGCCCGCGGGACGCGTTTTCAACTAAGCTCACCGGATGGACATGCTCGTCAAGCTCTACGCCCTGCCCGATTCCCGGCCCGCCTACGATCGATTGCTCAAGGCCGGAATTGTCATGCGCCGCGCGCTCGCGCCTGAAAAGCACAAGGTCGTGGCCTGGGTGCGGGAGACATTCAGCGAGGCGTGGGCCAGCGAAACCGAGGTCGCGTTCAGCCGCCAACCCGTCTCCTGCTTCATCGCGATCCAGCAAAAGAAGATCCTCGGATTCGCCTGCCACGACGCGGCCTGTCGCAACTTCTTCGGTCCGACCGGGGTCGCGCCGAAGGCGCAGCAGGGCGGAATCGGCAAGGCGCTGCTGTTTGCCTGCCTCGAGGACATGAAACACCAGGGTTTCGGTTACGCCATCATCGGCGGCGTCGGGCCGGCGGATTTCTATACGAAAGCTGTCGGCGCGGTGGCCATCGAAGGCTCCGCGCCGGGGATCTATCGAGGATTGCTGTAGCTGCGCCGCAAGTTCATTTCCGTCTTGTCGCGCTACGAGACAGGCTGACAATGTCTGCGTTCACGGAGATCGGGTAACCCAAGGATGGCTGGCGGGTTGAAGATCACGACCGGCATCATCGCCGCGGTGCTGGTGATTGCGGCGGTGGCTCAGGCGCGCAGCGTGCTCGCCCCGCTTGCGGCCGCCCTGTTCATCATCGCGATCGTCTGGCCCGTTCAGCAACGGCTGCAGTCGTGGCTGCCGAAACTCCTCGCGCTCGCCATTACTGTCGTTGTTACGGTTGCCACCTGCATCGCGTTTGCCTCGCTGGCAGCATGGGGGTTCGGCCGCGTCGGGCGCTCCTTGATCGCGGATGCGGCGCGGTATCAGGCCTTCTACGATGCCGCGGTGATCTGGCTCGACGGCCATGGCGTCTCGTTCGCCGGCGTCTGGGCGGAGCATTTCAATGTCGGCTGGCTGCTGCGTACCACGCAATACGTCACGGGCCGCGTCAACACCACGTTGAGCTTCTGGCTCATCGCGCTGGTCTATGTCGTGCTGGGACTTCTCGAGGTCGAAGACGCTGGTCGACGAATCCAGCGGTTGGAGAATCGCACAGCTGCCCGCGTCCTGCTCAAGGGCAGCAAAGCGACGGCCGCCAAGTTTCGTAAATATATGCTGGTGCGGACGCAGATGAGCGCGGTCACGGGTCTCTTGGTCGGCCTGTTCGCCGCTGTGACCGGGCTGCCATTCGCATTCGAATGGGGCGTGATCGCCTTTGTCCTCAACTACATTCCTTTCGTCGGTCCTTTCATCGCGACGCTGTTCCCCACGCTGCTGGCCATGACGCAGTTCGAGAGCTGGCCCGCGGTGTTTGGCGTGTTCGCCTGTCTCAACGTCATCCAGTTCGTGGTCGGCAGCTATATCGAACCGCGGGTGGCCGGTTCGACGTTGTCGATCTCGCCGTTTCTGGTGCTGTTTGCGATCTTCTTCTGGAGCTCGCTTTGGGGCCTGTTTGGGACCTTCATCGGCGTGCCGATCACGCTCGCTATTCTGACCTTCTGTGCCGAGAGTCCGTCGGCCGCATGGATAGCCGATCTGTGTGGCGGATTGCACCATGACAAGCCGGAAGCGTCCTAGCTTGCGGCAATCTCAACCCGCTCGGGCTCGACGAGGCAGAGCTTCCGGTCCGGGCCGACCATCATTTTGTGGATATAGAAATAGCTGGCTGCATCGTCGGCCCCCATCACCGGCGACGGGGCCGAGACGATCCTCGACGCACCACATGTACCGATCCAGTCGATATGCCTGTGACCGTGCATCACCACCGAGCGATCGGAAAACCTTTGCAACCTGCGTACAAACCAGCTGCCGTTGATCAAGGCTGTCCCAATGCGCTCGGCAAATGTCTTCACCGGCATGGGATATTCCATCACGTGATGATGTAGCGCGATGGTCCAGCATGCCGTCGGAAAATGACGGATCGCAGCCTCCAACCGCCGCGTTTGCGCTTCCGAAACCAAACCGAGCGCGTTGGTGAAGGAGAAGTGGGTTTCGGCGTTGGAGTTGAGAATGGCGATCCCGAGGCCACCGTCCTGGTCCGGCGGCAGGATCATCGGGAATTGATCATCGAACAGGCCACGGAGCGCCGCTGCGCGGCGCACGCCTCCGTGCTGCGCAAATTGTGTTATCCGATCATGATAAGGGGCGAGCGCCTGGTTCAACGTGGCCGACGGTTTGCCGGAACTGTCGATGACGCGCACGCGATCGCCCTGGACGGCCGCGATCGCCGACAGGGTACGCATCTGCCGTAGCCGCTTGCCCGGGCTGAACGGCAGGTCGAGGCGCGCAGGATTGGCACGATCCACGACGTTAACGTCATGATTGCCCGGGAGCATGATGATGCGTGCTGCAAGCTCGGGATGACCTGCCAATGCATCGAGAAATTCCGCCCATTCGCCGGGCCGGCCGGCGTCCGTCATATCGCCGCTGATCAGCACGTGGTCGAGCGGATCAATAGTGTGAATTTCGGCAAGGCGAGCCAACACGCGATTGAAGTGCTCGTTTCCCCGCGGACCGGCGGTCCCGCTTTCGATGCGGAAGCCGTACCGCTCGCCGACCACGTGAAGATCGGACAGATGCGCAACGCGCCAGCAGCGGCCTCCGGACGGCGTCGCGTCGAATCCGGCCAGGTCGGCCGGTTGTTCCATACTGGCGTCGGCCACGCTCCAGGCCAGTGACGCGACCGCAAGATAGCAGGACACCAGCACCACGGCATTCGCGAACGTCGGCAACACCAGATGATGGATCAGAACAAGGTCATTGACGGTCGCAGTCCATTGCGAGGCAGGCCAGGCCAGGGCCGCGATCAATGCCGCCCCCGCGGAGAGCAGTATGCCGGCGCCGACCGAGCAACCGCGGCGCAGCCTCGTGCGAGAGGCAGGAGTTGCGCCGGTGCGCCAAAGCAGCTCCGCCAGATGGCCCAGCGCCTCGCGCGTGAAGGCATAGCTCGGTTGGACCGCGAGCGCGTTCAGCGACCAGAAGCTTGTTTCCGCGATTTGAAGCAGCGGTCGTCCGCCGAGCCATCCCAAGGCCGCGATCACAATCAGCATCAGCACGGCGCCCACTTCGGACAGGGCAAGAGCGTGTTGCGAAAGGCTCGAAATCCAGGCGGATGCGACCAGTGGCGCAAGGCCGAGCAGTACGCCCGGAAGCAGAAGCGAAACCGTCCAGGCGAACAACAGTTTCGTCGGGCTTATCTCAACCAGAAGGCTACCCAAGATCGCGAACAACGAACGCTGTTCCGGGCTGGCGGCATTGTCCTCAAAGTCGCCGAGGCGGGGATCAAGCAGCACGCCGACGTCCTCCGTTGCACGGCGCATTCTGTCACAAACCGCTTCAGACCAACATACGCGTCAGGCTCAGCGCAGCTTCCCGAAGAACTCGCGCACCTCGCCGATGAACAGCTCGGGTTGCTCGAATGCCGAGAAATGTCCGCCTTTCGGCATCTCGCTCCAGTGCCGGATGTTGGTGAAGTTTGTCTCCATCCATTTGCGGACCGGCGTGACGATCTCCTTGGGGAACACGGCAACGCCGGTCGGCACGCTCACCTTGTGCGGGGTTCGCTTGCCCGGCCCAAAACTTTCCCAATAGAGCCGCGCCGATGACGCAGCCGTCGCGGTGACCCAGTACAGCATGACGTTGTCGAGCAGTTCGTCGCGGCTGAGGATGTTTTCCGGATGGCCGTCGCAATCGGTCCAGGCCCAGAACTTTTCGAGGATCCAGGCCGCCTGCCCGCAGGGCGAATCCGTCAGGCCATAGCCGAGCGTCTGCGGCCGCGTGGACTGCTGCTTGGAATAGCCGGAATCCCAGTCGGCATAATATTTGATGCCGTTGAGCGCCCTCGTCTCCTCCGGCGTCGGCTGCCCCTCGACATTGGGCCGGGTCGACATCGCAAGCGTGATGTGGATGCCGGCGCAATGTGCAGCATCCTGCCCGCCGATCGCGGTCGTGACCGCGGAGCCCCAGTCGCCGCCTTGCGCGAAATAGCTGGCGTAGCCGAGCCGCTGCATCAGGACGGCCCAGGCCGTCGCGATCCGGTCGACGCCCCAGCCCGTCGCTATAGGCTTGGCCGAGAAGCCGAAGCCCGGCAATGACGGGCACACCACGTGGAAGGCATCGGCGGCGCGGCCGCCATGCGCGGTCGGATCGGTCAGCGGCTCGATCACCTTGTGGAATTCGACCACCGATCCCGGCCAGCCATGGGTGATGATCAAGGGCCGCGCCTCCGGATGCTTCGAGCGGACATGGATGAAGTGGATGTCGAGCCCGTCGATTTCGGTGGTGAACTGGCTGAAGCGGTTGAGCCGCGCCTCGCGCTGCCGCCAGTCATAGGTCTCGGCCCAATAGTGGCAGACGTCCTTGATCCATTGCAGCGGCGCGCCCTGGCTCCAGTCGTCGACCAGTTCGGCTTCCGGCCAGCGGGTCCGGCGCAGCCGATTACGCAGATCCTCGAGGACATCGTCGCTGACGGCGATGCGGAACGGGCTAATGGCGGTCATGGCGTCTCCACGGGGATGCTGAACTTTCGGGGAAGATAGGCTGGCGCGGGTCGCCGATCAAACCCCGCGCCGCAAACCTCGCCTGCACGAACCCTGCACGACTAGCCGCGAAATCTGACGACAAGAACCATTATCGGCACCGCGATCTTGCTAAGACATCGGCCACAATAGATCGACATCACGCGCAGGCGATCGAAGCGCTAATGTCGCAGAGGACGGAGCTTGTTGTGGCAATCTATCTGATTAGCATCCATGACAGACAAGATGCCGTGCTGAAGTTGGGATTGCCGCCGGTCAATAACTCGCCGAGCTATTTGCCGATCGCCGCCTCGAGCAGCGCCTGGGCCTGCCTGGTGGCCGCGGCGAAGGCCGGCTGTTGTGGCGCGCGCTCGGTGAAGCAGCGCTTGAACGCATCCTCGCCCTGCTGGCGCAGGTCACCGAGCTTGTCATAGGCCTGCCTGGTGATCTGCTTGCGCTCGAGCCTCTCGGCCGCCGCATCGGCCTTCTTGTTGTAGTCGGTTCGGATCGCGGTGCAGGCCGGCACTTGCACCGCCGGCTCGATCTCGCCATAGGCGACATACATCTTGCCGCCGGCGAGCGCCGCCACGAACACCTCGTCGGCCTTGTCGGGGAACGAATCCTGGGTGCGGCCGGCCAGGAAGCCGTAAGCCAGGGCGGCCGACGCCGGCTTGGCGATCGGCAGCTCGTCGAAATTGACCACCGCGGCATCGGTCGAGATCGCCTGGGTGTAGAGGCCCTCGAACTTCAGGGCGGCATCGACCTGCTGCGGCACGTTCTTGCTGCCCTTGTCCCACCAGGTCTTGTGTTCGTGCAGCCAGCGCGTGAACAGAGGCTCGGTGGTGACGATGATATGGGCTTTCGGCTCGACGAAGCTGCCGTCGGCGCGTTTTTCTCCGATCTTTGCCCCGTCCCTGCCGGTGTCGGCATCGAAGCGCAGGCCGTCCAGCATGCCGAACCCCATATCGCCCTTATATAGAGTGTCGAGGTTGAGCTGGGCCGGAGCAAAGCCCGGCCGGGCGGGCTGGGACAGGATGGCCGTCAGCTGCCCCTTCAGCTCGTCGCGCGCGGCCACCTCGGCCTTGTCGACGGCCTCATTGATCTTGTTGTCGTTCGACAGCTTGGCGAATTTGGCGATCGCGGCGTCACGCGCGGCGATATAGCGGTCTTCCGGTGACGCGGCGCGGGCCGGCGAAAGCAGCAGGATCGGGGAAAGGACGAGGGCAAAGCGGAAAATAAAATGCATGCCCTGTGGTCGTCCGCAGGGCATGCAAGGTTCAAGGTCACGGGTACTACCAGCATATCCCTCGCCGGCAGACCCTCTGCCGGCGCAGGATCTCGTCAAGGCGAGCCGGTCAGGCCGCCTTTGTCACGGTGCCGTCGTCAGGCCGCCTTGGACTTCGCCACGTGGGTGGCGATCGCATCCATCAGCGGCGGCGACAAGCAGTCATAGGGCTCGAGCCCAAGCTCCTTGAGCCGCGACCTGATCCCGGCCATATCGGCCGGCTTGACGCCGGACTCGATCACCGACGACACGAAGGCGGCAAATCCGGGCGCAGCCGAGCCGGACTCCTGGAACAGCTCGGGATGGATGAAGTCGAGGCCATAGAACGGATGGCCCTTGTTCTCGATCCGGCCGTACATGTGGGTGCCGCATCCGGTGCAGGCATGGCGCTGGATCACCGCCGCGGCATCGACGATCTTCAGCTTGTCGCCGTTCTCCAACACGGTGACGTTCTCGCGCGGCACCACCGCGACCACCGAGAAGGTGGCGCCCGAAGGCTTCCAGCACTTGGTGCAGCCGCAGGCATGGTTGTGGGCGACGTCGCCCTTGATGCCGACCTTGACCGGCTTGTCCGCGCATTTGCAGACCAGCGTGCCGCCGGCAAAACTGCCGGAGCCTTGCTTGACGCCATTGTCGACCGACGGGTGGATATGAACAGTCATTGACCTATCCTCCTAGTGCTTGGTGTTTTGATTTCAGAATACGACGACCGAACGGATCGATTTTCCCTCGTGCATCAGGTCGAAGCCCTTGTTGATCTCGTCGAGTTTCAGCACGTGGGTGATCATCGGATCGATCTGGATCTTTCCGCCCATGTACCAGTCGACGATCTTCGGCACGTCGGTGCGGCCGCGCGCGCCGCCGAAGGCCGTGCCCTTCCAGACCCGTCCGGTGACGAGCTGGAACGGCCGGGTCGCGATCTCCTTGCCGGACTCCGCGACACCGATCACCACCGAGACGCCCCAGCCGCGATGGCAGGCTTCCAGCGCCTGCCGCATCACGTTGGTGTTGCCGGTGCAGTCGAAGGTGTAGTCGGCACCGCCATCGGTCAGGCCCACCAGGTGCTGGACGATGTCGCCGGAAACCTTGGTCGGGTTGACGAAATGCGTCATGCCGAACTGCTTGCCCCAAGCCTCCTTGGAGTCATTGATATCGACGCCGATGATCTTGTCGGCGCCGACCATCTTGGCGCCCTGGATCACGTTGAGGCCGATGCCGCCGAGGCCGAACACGACCACGTTGGAGCCCGGCGTCACCTTGGCGGTGTTGACGACCGCGCCGACACCGGTGGTGACGCCGCAGCCGATGTAGCAGCTCTTGTCGAACGGCGCGTCCTCGCGAATCTTGGCCACCGCGATCTCGGGCAGCACGGTGAAGTTCGAGAAGGTCGAGCAGCCCATATAGTGGAAGACCGTCTTGCCCTTGTAGCTGAAGCGCGAGGTGCCGTCGGGCATCACGCCCTTGCCCTGGGTGGCGCGGATCGCGGTGCAGAGATTGGTCTTCTGGCTCAGGCAGCTTTTGCACTGCCGGCATTCCGGCGTGTAGAGCGGGATCACATGATCGCCAGGCTTGACCGACGTCACGCCGGCGCCGACCTCGCGAACGATGCCTGCACCTTCGTGCCCGAGGATCGAGGGGAAGATGCCCTCGCTGTCGAAGCCGTCGAGCGTGTAGGCATCGGTGTGACAGATGCCCGTCGCCTTGATCTCGACCAGGACCTCGCCGGCCTTGGGACCCTCCAGATCGAGCTCGACGATCTCAAGCGGCTTCTTTGCTTCAAATGCGACTGCGGCGCGGGTCTTCATCTGGGTCTCCACAAAACGTCAAACAGGTTTCTCGTTCGCACCGGACGGGCTCACTTCTTGTCGTTGTGCCCCATGCAGGCGTCTTCCGCCTTTCCATAGGCTTCCGACTTGTCTTCGTGCTTGGCCGGCCGAACACGCCCAACCGCGTCATTGGCGCGGGCGCGCAGGTAGACATAGAGGTCGTCCATGTAGCAGGCAACGTTGGGGTTATCGCCGAACGCCGGCATCACGTTCTCCTGCGCCGTGGAAACGTTCTTGCGTCCGCTCGCGACCACGCCCATGAAATCCGCGTAGCTCATGGTCTTCAGCGAATTCGACAGCGCCGGCGCATAGGTCGATCCCATGCCGTCGGGGCCATGGCAGACATGGCACTCCGAATGATAGCGGCGATAGCCGGAGTAGGTGTACCAGTCCGTCGTGCCGTCGGCCGTAACCTTGAACGTCGGGTTTCCATCCTTGTCGAGATACTTGCCGTCCTCGGACTTGACGGCGGTCGGGTCGCCAGCGTCCTCGGCGGAGGCAACTCCACCCATTGCCACGACAAAGATCGCAGCACTCACAAACCAGATCTTACGCAAAAGCATATCCTCGCGTGCAGATTGAAGACGGACCGGCGCATGGAGATCGCTCCATGCGCCGGAACGAGGTCGCTCAGCTCACTGCTGCGGCAGCGAGAACACGGTGAGCGTTCCGCCGAGCGCGGTGTAGTTGCTCAGCGCGGCATAGCCGCCGACTGCGCCGAGACCGGCCGTCGGATCAGTCAGACCGGCCGCGAGGCCGATGCCCGCCCAACCGCCAACACCCGACAGAATGGCGACGTACTGCTTGCCGGCATGTTCATAGGTGGTGACGTTGCCGATGATGCCGGACGGGGTCTTGAACTTGTAGAGCTCCTTGCCCGTCTTGGCGTCGACAGCCTTCAGGTAGCCTTCCAGCGTGCCGTAGAACACCACGCCGCCGGCGGTCGCGAGCGCACCCGACCAGACCGAGAACTGCTCCTTGTTCGACCACACGATCTTGCCGGTCTTGCCGTCCCAGGCGATGAAGTTGCCCATGTTGGTCTCACCGGGAGGCGGATACATCGACAGCGTCGCGCCGACATAGGGCTGACCTGCGGTGTAGCTCACCTTGAACGGCTCGTAGTCCATGCAGACGTGGTTGGTCGGCACGTAGAACAGCTGCGTGTCCGGCGAGTAGGCTGCCGGCTGCTCGTCCTTCGAGCCGAGCGCTGCCGGGCAGATGCCCTTCACGTTGACGTCCTCGCCCGCCTTGTCGGTCGACGCGGCATCAAGAACCTTCGGGCGACCATAGGTCGGCGAGTCCTTCTTCATGTCGACGCCGGAGGTCCAGTTCACCTTCGGATCGTACTTCTCGGCGACCAGCAGTTCGCCGGTGGCGCGATCGAGCGTGTAGCCGAGGCCGTTGCGATCGAAATGCGTCAGCAGCTTGCGCGCCTTGCCGTCGATCGTCTGATCCGAGAGGATCATCTCGTTGACGCCGTCATAGTCCCATTCGTCATGGGGCGTCATCTGGTAGACCCACTTGGCGACGCCGGTATCCGGGTTGCGCGCCCAGATCGTCATCGACCACTTGTTGTCGCCGGGACGCTGCTTCGGATTCCAGGTCGAGGGATTGCCCGACCCATAATAGACGAGGTTCAGTTCGGGATCGTAGGAGATCCAGCCCCAGGTCGCGCCGCCGCCGATCTTCCACTGATCGCCCTGCCAGGTCTTCAAGCTCGAATCCTTGCCGATCGGCTTGCCGAGCTCGGTGGTCTTGTCGTCGACCAGGAGCTGGTCATCCGGGCCTTCCGAGAAGCCGCGCCAGACCTGCTTGCCGGTCTTGATGTCGTAAGCGGTCACATGAGCCTGGACGCCGAACTCGCCGCCGGAGATGCCGAGCAGCACCTTGTCCTTGACCACCAGCGGCGCGGAGGTACCGGTCGAGCCCTTGCTGGGATCGCCGTTCTTCACCGTCCACTCCACCTTGCCGGTCTTGGCATCGAGCGCCACCAGTGTGGTGTCGGCCTGGTGCAGGAAGATCTTGCCGTCGCCATAGGCAACGCCGCGGTTGACCGTGTCGCAGCACATCACCGGAATGACGTTCGGATCCTGCTTTGGTTCGTACTTCCAGACGATCTTGTTGTCCTGCGAAAGGTCAAGAGCATAGACCTTGTTCGGGAACGGGGTGTGGACGTACATGATGTTGCCGACGATCAGCGGGCCACCCTCGTGGCCGCGCAGCACGCCGGTCGAAAACGTCCAGGCGACCTGCAACTTTCCGACGTTCGAGGCGTTGATCTGATTCAGCTTGGAGTAACGCTGATTGGCGTAGTCTCCGGCCGGCATCACCCAGTCCTTCGGGTTCTGCGACATCTTGTGGAGTTCGTCATTGGCGTTGGCCGCTCCGGCGGCAAATACCGCCATTGCCCCAAGACCGGTCGCGTAAAGCATCTTGCGCATCGTGGATTTCCTCCCAGGTTCAAGAGCTCAAGGGTTTCCGCCGAAACGGCCCCACTTCTTCCATTTTGGTGCCCCAGTCGTAGTCCTCTCGAAGCGCGCTGACTTGCCCAAAAGAGAAGAGCCGTTTGCTCAAAAGCGAAGCTTCGTCAGATTTTTGTCGCCCGGCCCTGAATTGGCTGGAAAGCTTGCTTCATGTTGCAGGGCATCAATCGCGGCCGGCGCGATCCGGATGCCAGATTGACGCGTGCTAAGGTTGCGCTTGACGCGCCCAGAACTAAGTCGGAGGATCACCCGACATTAACCGGGAAGAAATCCCGCCGCCTCCCTAAGCTATTCAGAATCAGGGAGAAGGCGCATCATCTCGGGCCAGACTTAAGCTCGGTGAGCAGTCACGTGGGGATCGAATCGGTGGCTGGAAAGATGTCCGATACAGTCCATTCTCTCAGCACGAACGGATTGACGCCCAAGCGGCAGATTCAGCGCTGGTCGGATGCGCTCACTGACCTTTGCGGCCAGTTCGACGTCGATGCGCTGGAAGGATCCTCGCTCGAAGCCCGGGTCAATTTCACGACGGTATCGCGCCTGAAGCTGTGTCAGATCGAGGCAAGCCAGCACCGGATCGCGCATACCATCTCGCGCATCAAGCTGAGCGAGCACCCCTACATCAAGATCGTGTTCCAGACCCACGGCGTCTCGCATTTCGAGCAAGACGGCCTGCACTTCGACATCATGCCGGGCGACTGCTTCGCCTACGACGTGTCGTGTCCGCACACCATCATCAGCCCGTCGCTGACGCGGCACGAGGTTGTCATCGTTCCAAAGGACCTGCTCAAGGAGCGCGGCTTCCAGCTCTCCAAGATGGCGCCGTGCAAGCTGTCGGCGCGCAACGGCACCGGCCGCATCGCCTATGATTTCGTCCATGCCGCCTTCGGCGAGGCACCGACGCTGACGCCGGTCAACGCCGTCGGCGTGGCTGATGCGCTGATCGACTTGCTGCTGTTGCCGCTGCGCGAGACCGGCGCCATGTTCGACCGCGGCAGCGCCGAGGCCACCTATGTGCGTGCCCAGGGCTTCATCCGCGAGCATCTGCGCGATCCGGATCTCTGCATCGACCGCATTTCCGCGGCGCTTGGTTGCTCGAAGCGCTATCTCCACATGCTGTTCAGCGATCGCGGCATGACGGTCAGCGACTACATCTGGAAGGCCCGGCTGCAGAATTGCCGGCAGGAGCTGGAGTCCCAGAACGGCAAGACCATCACCGACGTCGCGTTCTCCTGGGGCTTCTCGAGTTCGTCGCATTTCAGCCGCGTCTTCCGGAAGTATTTCGGCATCGCGCCCTCCTCCGTCCACAAGGGCCTGCACGGCGGTATGCCGGCGGATGTGGTGCTCGAATAGCGGTTCCATCCGACGCGCAGGCGTTGCGCCATGCCGTCCGCCGACAGACTTTCTCCAACCAAGTTGTCCTCAATCAAGCTGTCCTCGATCAGGGTTTGGGCGCGCAACCTCAAGCGGGACAGCGTTGCGCTGTATCTCGCATCGCGTGATCCGCGCGTGCCCTGGTATGCCAAGGCCCTTGCCGTCGCCGTCGCGGCCTATGCACTGTCTCCCATCGATCTGATCCCGGATTTCATTCCGGTGATCGGCTATCTCGACGATCTGATCCTGCTGCCGCTCGGCATCTGGCTTGCGATCTCGCTCGTGCCGGACGAGGTGATGGCGGAATGCCGTGCCAAGGCCGGCGCCGTCTTGCAGCGTCCGACCAGCCGGGCGGGAATGATCGCGATCGTCGTGCTCTGGATCGCCGGCGCGGCGGCGCTGGCTTGGGCGGCTTTCAGATATTGGCGACAGCCAATCGTCTAGGACTGTGCGGCCTTTGGCACGAGCGCCTCGACCGTCACGCCATCATCGCTGGAATTGATGTTAAGCGTGCCGCCGAGCGCGAGGATCCGCTCCTGCATCCCGGTCAATCCGCGGCCAAGCCTGTGATCCCTCAGCAAGCCACGGCCATTGTCGCGAATCCGCACCAGCGCGCAGTCGCGGCTGCCGCGTAGACCGGCCTGCCGGTCCACCGGTTCGATCGTGATATCGACCGCCGTCGCGCCGGCATGGCGGAACACGTTGGTGAGCGCCTCCTGGACGATGCGATAGATCGTGAGGTCGGCCATCTCTCCGGTATCGCCGAGCGCCGGCGAGATGCGGCTCTCGATCTCCACCTCCGGATGCGTTTCGCTCCATAGCCGCACCAGCGCGCCGAGCGCTTCCGCAAGCCCGAGCTCGGCCAGGCCGACCGGCCGCAATCGCTCCAGAATCCGGCGCGTGAACTGCTGGAGCGCGTTGACCTGCTCGAGGATGGCATTGCCGTGCTTGCGCAATGCCGCAGGGTCCGGCTTTTCGACTTCCGCCAGCCGGGTCAGCGCGCCGGCATGCGCGCGCAAGGCAAACAGATAGGGCCCGAACTCATCGTGCAATTCGCGCGCGATCTCCTTGCGCTCGGAATCCTGCAGCGAGACCGCGCGCTCGGCGAGCTGCCGCTTGCCCTCGACGGCATCGCCAAGGGTCGCCGCCAGATGGTTCAGTTTGGCACAGATGGCGGCCAATTCCGGCGATCCGCCGGGCTCGACGCGGGCATCGTAATCCCCGGCCTCGATGCCGGTCATGGCCTGCGACAGTGCCTCCAGTGGCGCCAGCGCGCGGCCGACCACCAGCATGGTGACCAGAAGCAGCGCGGCCGCGATCGCGGAGCCGACCTCGATCTGGGTGACGATGCCGTCCCAGATCTCGGCGATTTCGTCGTCGGGATGCGAGGTGATGACCAGCGATTGCGGCTTGCCGTGCACCGAGATCGGCACCCGCACCGAGGTCTGCTCGGGATGAACCAGCGCGACGAACCACTGCGGCGGAGCGCGTTGATCGCCGACGTCCTCGGGGCGATCAGGAGATTTTGCGGTCGCGCCATCCTGCCGCGTGATGCTGACGTGACGCAGCCGGCTCAGGTCCTGGACGATCTGATCGAGCCGCGCATCGGGATCCGGCGCCTCGTCGAGACCGGCCACGATCGTCGCAACGAATTCACGCGCCAGGCGGATCACGCTCTGGTCCTCGGCCTGGACACGCGGCCCCGCTTCCAGCACGAGCCGCGCAATATTGATGCCGAGGCCAAGCGCTAGGATCAGCGCCAGCAGCAGGTTGATCCGCGCGCGCAAGGATAGCTTTTGCCACATGACGTTGCCCCCGACCGCGATCCCTCCTCCGAGAGGATCGTTGACAGCCAAATTTGCCCGGCTATCTAATCGCACCCTATCGCAATCCCGCACGAGGTGCACAACCGGTCGGAACCGACCTGTCCTTCGCGCAAACCGACGTGATGATGAGTGAATCGAAGCAGGTCGCCGGAACAACGCCATGCGCATTCTGATCGTTGACGATCATCCCATCGTTGCCTCCGGTTGCCGCACCGTGTTCGCCGACGATCCCGAGATCACGCTGCTGGAAGCCGCGGATGCCGAAAGCGGCGAACGGGCGTTCGTCGCGGAGAAGCCCGATCTCTGCGTGATCGACATCAACCTGCCGACGGTCTCCGGCTTCGAGCTGGCGCGCCGCATCCTGACGCATGATGCGTCTGCGCGCCTCATCATGTTCAGCATGAACGATGACCCGGTGTTCGCCGCCCGCGCCATCGACATCGGCGCCAAGGGTTACGTTTCGAAGACCGGCGATCCCAACGATCTGGTGGAAGCAGTGCGCGAGGTCGGCAATGGCGGCGTTTATCTGCCGCCAGCGATCGCGCGCAACGTGGCGTTTGCGCGGCCGGGCTTTGCGCAAAATCCGCTCTCCAAGCTCACCTCGCGCGAAATGGAGATCCTGCGCCTGCTCAGTTCCGGCAAAAGCCTGTCGGAGATCGCCTGGCTGGTGCATTCATCATACAAGACGGTCGCAAACACGTCATCGATCATGCGCCAGAAGCTTGGCGTACGCACTTCGGCAGAGCTGGTGCGGCTGGCGATCGAGAGCGGCGTCGCCTGACGCAGCGCTCCAACCAAGAGGAATACGACAATGCAGACGGTTTCCCAGAACAAGTCGCATGGCGGCACGCAAGGCGTCTATCAGCATCCAAGCCGCGAGACCAAGACCGACATGACCTTTTCGGTGTTCGTCCCTGAGCATGCGGCCGGCGCCAAGCTGCCCGTCGTCACCTATCTGTCGGGCCTGACCTGCACCCATGCCAACGTCACCGAGAAGGGCGAATTCCGCCAGGCATGCGCCGAGCTCGGCCTGATCTTCGTCGCGCCCGACACCAGCCCGCGCGGCGAAGGCGTCCCCGGCGATCCCGCCAACTCCTACGATTTCGGTCTTGGCGCCGGCTTCTATGTCGATGCGACGGAGCAGCCGTTCGCGACCAATTACCGGATGTGGAGCTACATCACCGAGGAATTGCCGAAGCTGATCGCCGAGCAGTTCCCGGTCGACACAACGCGGCAGTCGATCCTCGGTCATTCCATGGGCGGCCATGGCGCGCTGACGGTCGCGCTGCGCCATCCCGATCGTTATCGGGCGGCGAGCGCGTTTGCGCCGATCGTGGCGCCGTCGCAGGTGCCATGGGGCAACAAGGCGCTCGGCGGCTATCTCGGCAGCAACAAGCAGGCGTGGCGCAAGCATGACGCCGTCGCCCTGATCGAGGACGGTGCCCGCTTCGCCGATCTGCTGGTCGACTACGGCGATGCCGACGGCTTTCTCACCGAGCAGCTGCGGCCCGAATTGCTGAAGGCGGCATGCGAGAAGGCCAACATCCCCCTCACCCTGCGGCGTCAGCCGGGCTATGACCACAGTTACTACTTCATCTCGACCTTCATGGCCGATCATCTGCGCTGGCACGCCGCGCGGTTGAAGGCGTGAGCGTCACGCAGTCCGTTCATCCCATCATCCTGAGAAGGCCGCGAAGCGGCCGGTCTCGAAGGATGCACGGCCCGAATTTGCTACGTGTGGCTGTAACCGGGCCGATTCATCCTTCGAGGCTCGCTCAGCGGCGCAATTGCGCCGCAAGGCTCGCACCTCTGGGTAAGGGAGGTCCATTCGTGAGCGCAGGCTACTACGCCTTCGGCACGCCGTAGTTCGGCGCGAGCAGGCGGTTGCGCACGAGGTAGTCGGTAGCACGCGACCAGGATTCGTCGGTGTTGCCGCGCATGTCGGCGCTCGCCGCCGCCAGCAATTGCCCGCTACGCACGTCGCGCAAATAGAGATTGATGTTGAGGATGAGGTTGGACACCTTCTGCACCACGCCCGTCATCACGAGATCAGCGCCCAACTCGCCGGCCAGCTTCACATCGCAGCCACCGCAGGCCTGAAGATTGCTGCCATGCGCCGCAGCATTGACCGGCGCGATGTCGAGCACGCGGAACTTGCCGGAGTCCGCGAGCTCCTTGCGCACCTGATCGCCGGCCCGGAGCAGCCGCGCCTGCTCATCACTGCGTGGCCCGCTCACTTCCCCCTGCAGGCTGGTGTCGATCATCTCGAGGTCGAACACCGCGAGCCTGGGCGGCTCGGCGCGCGCTGCCGCCGCAGACACCACCAGCAAAGAAACGGCGAAGGCAAACGCTGATCTCATGATTGTGAACCAATCGTAATTTGTAACGTCGCAACGACAAAAAGCGGGGTTGCAAGCTAGGCCAATTCCGGCATCTTGCAAGTCAACAGCATGGAAGCCGGATTTCCGAAGGCCATGCCGAGTGAAAAAAGACTGCGGGAGGAGTTATGTTGCGATGGCTGATCGGCACGATCGCGCTCAGCATGGTGGCGACCGGCGCGCTGGCGGCTGATCCCGTCGAGGTTCATATCGGCTATCTCGGCCATGCCGGCGTCAAATCGACGCTCTCGCTGGTCGAGCAACCCGCCGACAATGACGGCATCGCCGGCGCGCGCCTTGCGATCGAGGACAACAACACGACCGGGAAATTCCTCAATCAGCGCTTCGTGCTCGACGAGGTCAAGGTCAAGGACAGCGACGATGTCGCCAAGGTCGCGACCGATCTCGCCGGACGCAACGACTATATCATCACCGACCTGCCGGCCGATGCCCTGCTCAAGGTCGCCGACGCGCTGCGCGACCGCGGCACCGTGCTGCTCAACGCCGGCGCAATCGACGACCGGCTGCGCGAGCAGGACTGCCGCGCCAACGTCATCCACATCGCACCCACCCGCTCGATGCTGGCGGACGCGCTTGGCCAATATCTGGTGTGGAAGCAGTGGAAGCGCTGGCTGCTGGTGGTCGGCTCGCATGATCAGGACAAGCTTTACGCCGACGCGCTGCGCCGCGCCGCGACCCGCTTCGGCGCCAAGATCGTTCAGGAACGGACTTTCGAGGACACCGGCGGCGCGCGCCGCACCGACAGCGGCGTGACCTTGATCCAGCGCCAGATGCCGGTGTTCACGCAGCAGGCGCCGGCTTACGACGTGCTGGTCGCCGCCGACGAGAGCGAGGTGTTCGCGAACTATCTGCCGTACCGTACCTGGGACCCGCGGCCGGTGGCGGGCTCGGCGGGCCTCGTGCCGACCAGCTGGGACGCGGCGCATGACCAGTGGGGCGCGGTCCAGATCCAGAACCGCTTCGTCAAGCTGAACATGCGCCGCATGACGGCGCTCGACATGCAGGCCTGGGCCGCCGCGCGCATGATCGGGGAAGCCACATCGCGCACCAATTCGGGAGACCCCAAGAAGGTCATCGCCTTCCTCAAGGGCAAGGATTTCTCGATTGCCGCCTTCAAGGGTACGCGCTTGACCCTGCGAGACTGGAATCTGCAGCTTCGCCAGCCGATCCTGCTGGCCGATGGTCGTATGGTCGTTTCGGTCTCGCCGCAGGAAGGTTTCCTGCATCAGGTCTCCGAGCTCGACACGCTCGGAGTTGACCGGCCTGAAACGAAGTGCAAGCTGCAGTGAGGGAGATGAAACGCATGTGGCGCCGCTGTCTGTTGACCGGGATGCTCGTTTGGCTTGCCGCGACACCGGCGTCCGCCTTCGTTGCCTACGTCTCCAACGAGAAGGGCAACACCGTCACGGTGATCGACACCAGCAGCTGGACGGTGACCAAAACCATCAAGGTCGGCCAGCGGCCGCGCGGCATCGAGTTCTCGCGCGACGGCAAGTTCGTGATGGTTGCGGTTGGCGACGACGACACGATCCAGGTGATCGATACCAAGACCCAGGAGATCGTCGACACCCTGCCCTCCGGTCCCGACCCTGAACTGTTCACCCAGGATGCCGCCGGCAAGACCATGTATGTCGCCAACGAGAACGACAACACGGTCACCGTGATCGACCTCGAAAAGCGCGCCCGGATTGGCGACATCCAGGTCGGCGTCGAGCCCGAGGGCATGACGATCAGCCCGGACGGCAAGATCCTGATCAACACCTCCGAGACCACCAACATGGCGCATTTCATCGACACGTCGACGCGCCAGATCGTCGCTAATGTGCTGGTCGATTCGCGGCCGCGCTTCGCCCAGTTCAAGCGTGACGGCTCCGAATTGTGGGTCTCCTCCGAGATCGGCGGCACGGTGTCGATCATCGATCCGGTCAAGCGCGAGGTGACCGGCAAGATCACCTTCGAAATTCCGGGCCTGCGCAACGAGGCGATCCAGCCCGTCGGCATCGGCATGACTAAGGACGGCAAGACCGCATTCATTGCGCTCGGCCCCGCCAACCGCGTCGCCGTCGTCGACGGTGTGACCCACAAGGTCCTCAAATATCTGCTGGTCGGCCAGCGGGTCTGGCACATGGATTTCACCCCGGACGAAAAATATTTGCTGGTCACCAACGGCGTCTCCAACGACGTCTCGGTCATCGACGTCTCGGCCCAGAAGGTGATCAAGACCATTCAGGTCGGCGAACTGCCCTGGGGGATCACGATCGCGCAGCCATGACCGCAAGCGACGCCCATATCGCGAACCAGCTCTCGCCGGATGCGGGCCCTGGAACAGCCGCGGCCGTGCAGCCGGCCCTGTCGATCGGCAATGTCAGCCACAGCTACGGTCCGCGCCGCGCTTTAATCGATGTCAGTTTCACGGTCCAGCCTGCGAGCTTCACCGCGCTGCTGGGTCTCAATGGCGCCGGCAAGAGCACGCTGTTCTCGCTGGTGACGCGGCTGTTCGGCATCCAGAACGGCCAGATCAAGATATTCGGCCACGACATCAGCCGGACGCCGGGTGAAGCGCTGCGGCTGATGGGCGTGGTGTTCCAGCCGCGCACGCTCGATCTCGACCTCTCGCTGACGCAGAACCTGCTGTATCACGCCGCGCTGCACGGCATCTCGCGGCGCGAGGCGCGGCTGCGCAGCGCCGAGGTGCTCGGCCGCATCGGGCTTGCCGACCGCGCCGCCAGCAAGGTGCGCGATCTCTCGGGCGGCCAGATGCGAAGGCTTGAGATCGCCCGCGCGCTGCTGCACCGGCCCCGGCTGCTGCTGCTCGACGAGGCCACGGTCGGGCTCGACGTCAAGGCGCGCGCCGACATTCTCGACCATGTCCGGCAGCTCGTCGCCGAGCAGGGCATCGGCGTGCTCTGGGCGACGCATCTGTTCGACGAGATCATGCCAAACGACGACCTCGTCGTGCTGCATCAGGGCCGAATGCTGGCGCACGGCCCGATGTCACGGGTGATCGCGGACGCAGGCGCCCAGGACGTCAACACCGCGTTCATGCGCCTGACCGGAACGGCAACACTCGCGGGGAGACCGCCGTCATGACCAGCACGACGGTTACGCCTGAGCGAAGCGGCTTCTCGCTGTCGGAATACATCGTCTGCCTGAACGGCATCGTGTGGCGCGAGGCGCTGCGCTTCCTGCATCAGCGCGAGCGCTTCGTGTCGGCGCTGGTCAGGCCGCTGGTCTGGCTGTTCATCTTCGCGGCCGGCTTCCGGCAGGTGCTCGGCATCTCGATCATCCCGCCCTACGAGACTTACATCCTCTACGAGGTCTATATCGCGCCCGGCCTGATGGCGATGATCCAGCTGTTCAACGGCATGCAGTCCTCGCTGTCGATGGTCTACGACCGCGAGATGGGCAATATGCGCACGCTGCTGGTCAGCCCGCTGCCGCGCGGCTATCTGTTGTTCTGCAAGCTGCTCGCCGGCACGGCGGTGTCGCTGCTCCAGGTCTATGCCTTCCTCGTCATCGCTTGGTTCTGGGACATCGCGCCGCCGACCATCGGCTACCTCACCGTACTTCCGGCGCTGGTGCTGTCGGGCCTGATGCTCGGCGCGCTGGGCATGCTGATCTCGGCCAGCATCAAGCAGCTGGAAAATTTCGCCGGCGTGATGAACTTTGTGATCTTCCCGATGTTCTTCGCATCGTCGGCCCTCTACCCGCTGTGGCGCGTGCAGGAAGGCAGCCCGATGCTGTATTATATCTGCCAGTGCAATCCGTTCACGCATGCGGTGGAGCTGATCCGGTTTGCACTGTACGGCAAGATGAACTGGGTTTCGCTCGCGGTGGTCGGCGGCTGCACCGTCGTCTTCATGATCGGCGCGATCCTGGCTTACGATCCATCGCGCGGCCTGGTGCGCCGCGGACCCGGCGGAGGCGAGGCATGACAGGCTGGCGAACAGGACTGGGCGCGCTGCTCGCGATGGTTCTGTCGAACCAGGCCGCATCGGCTGCCGACCCGCGCTATCCGGACTGGCCCTGCCAACAGGCCAAGGTGCCCGAGATCTCGCTCGCCGCAGTCTGGGCCGGGCCGCCGCTCGGCGATGCCGAGACCAAGTGGAAGGACGACCCGAAAGTCAGCGCGCTCGCGATCAAGCTCGCGGCGCGCCGCGTTCCGCTCGAAGAAGCGCAGAAGGAAATCACCGAATTCCTGTCAGCTGCCGCGGCCGACAAGGCGAATGCGGGAAAACTGCTGTTTGCCGGTCTGTTCGATACGCTGAACGGACAGCGCGCCTCGGTCATGAACGGGCTCGAGCGCGTGATGCGCAAGCAGCGCGAAGCCGCGGAGAAGATCCGCGACGACACGCTCAAGCTGCAGGCGCTGCAGGACGCGACACCGCCGGACCAGGCCAAGGTCGACGAGCTCGGCAATCAGCTGGTCTGGGAGACCCGCATCTTCGAGGACCGCGGGCGCGTGGTGAAATTCGTCTGCGAGGTGCCGACCGCCATCGATCAGCGCCTGTTCGCGCTCGGCCGCACCATCCAGCAGGAGCTCGATTGACGCCTGCGACCGAACGCCCCGGGATCGTCAACGCGCCGTTTTGACGGTCTTTTGGGTAACAGTCTGTTGGGCCACGCCGATCCGGAACAAACTGCACTGCCCGCTCGTTGTCTCCAACTATATCTGAACTTGGGAGACCTCCATGAAAGCAGCCAAGATCGTCATGACCAGCCTTGCCGCCGCGAGCCTGGTCACCACAGCGGCTTTGGCCCAGCAATCCATGTCGGGAATGGTCACCAAGATTGACCGACTGAGTGGAACCATCTCGATCCAGCAGACGCAAGGCGGCACGGTGGGCGCGTCCGGCGGCGCGATCCAGGAATACAAGGTGCCGAAGGGACAATCGCTGGAGGCCTTCCACGCCGGTGACAAGGTCTCGTTCACCACAACGGACAGCGACGGCGGCAAGACCATCAACAAGCTCGACAAGCAGAAGTAACGGCCCGCGTGGCGCGCGAGGCCGGGCTTACTGCTCTCCCTCGCGCGGCTCGGGCTCGGCATCCGCCAGCGGCAATTTGGCACGCTCCCATCCGTCAGTTCCCTCCGGATACCACGCCACGTTGCGGTAGCCGTGGGACAGCACGCGCTTGGCCGCGTTCCACGACATCCAGCAATTCTCCTGGCAGTAGATCACGAGCAATCTGGTCGCGTCACCGCCTGAGGCGCGGACCAGCCCGCGGCGCAGGTAGTCCTCCGTGGGCGCGGCGAGCTTGCCGTAGCCGGTGTCAGGCAGCCAGATGCTGCCGGGAATGTTGAGGTGCGGCCGTTCGCGCCACACCGTGCCGGCGGGCAGATTTGGCTTCGGCGCACGCGGCAGCACGTCGACGAAGGCGGCGGACTTGTCGCGCCAGATCGCTTCCGCTTCCGCGGTGGTGAGCACCCGTGCGCCGGCAAGCGTCACCGGCACCGGAGCGCGGTAGTCCTCGGTGCGATAGCCCTCCGGCTCTGCGGGTGGGTCTTGCGCGCGGACAGGCGAAGCGGCGACGAACATCACCGCAAGCGTGGCCGCGAGCCTGATCATGGTGATTTGGTCGCGGTCTCCGGCCCGATTGGACGGTCGTTCTCGTCGAGCAGCGGGACGCCGTAGTCGAGCAGGATCTTGTTGATCTCGGGCTGGTTCTCCTGGATCAGGCGATTGAGCTGGCGCTTCCAGTTCTGGTCGGACGCCCGCACGCCCATGCCGATGCGATAGATCAGCTTCGGTCCCGTGGTCTCCTTGACCAGCGGCGTGATGTGCAGCGGCGGGTTGGCCTTCTTGGCGTAGAAGCCCGCCATCGGCCCCCACAGGATGCCGGCGTCGATCTCACCCTTGGCGAGATCGTTCATCATCGCCTCGGCCGACGAATCGTAGCGCGTATCGATCATCAGCGGATAAGGCTTCGCATTGGTCATCAGCCCGTTGATGGCCATGTTGGTCGCGGGCGGCGTTCCCGCCACGATGCCGATATGCTTGCCTTTCAGCCGCTGGTCCTCGAGCGTCGTGACCTCATCGAGCCCACTGCCCGGCTTGGCAACGATCGCATAGGCTGTGCGGTAATAGGGATTGGTGCCCTGCGCGAGGTCATCGCCTTGCGGAAAGCCCATGATCACGTCGCAGCGATGCGCGCCGAGCGTCATCCGCACGAACCCGGTCGCCTGCGGAAAGAACATGTAGTCGAGCTTCTTTTGCAGTTTCCCCGCCAGCAGCTCGCCGATCTTGTTCTCAAACCCCTCGCCCTTGTCGTTCGAGAACGGCAGGTTGCGGGGATCGGCACAGATGCGCAGCACGCGGGCATCGATGAGCTCGATGGAAAGT
Source organism: Bradyrhizobium sp. KZN70725 (assembly GCF_055264925.1). NCBI lineage: Bacteria > Pseudomonadati > Pseudomonadota > Alphaproteobacteria > Hyphomicrobiales > Nitrobacteraceae > Bradyrhizobium > Bradyrhizobium sp. KZN70725. The sequence continues at coordinate 39,594 of NZ_JBUYWT010000034.1, read as the reverse complement.
TCGCCCTGATCATTGACCTGTGCCCGCGCGATGTCGCGGCCGGCCAGACAGGCGATGAAGCCGACAAGCGCGAGCAGAACAGGACGGCATCCGACAATTCTCATTACGCGGTCTCCTCTTGATCGGATCGATCGCCGCCATCCAGCAATTGCCCGGCGCACCATGACGTGCAACAGGAATAATGATCGCGACCACGCCGCGCTGCCTGCTGCAGCGCAAACTGGAACGCGACGACATCGATCGCGCGTCGCGGAGTAACTGAGGCGGAAACATGGCTCATGGCGGTTCGGTGCTTGCGCTGCTCCTGATGCTTTGGGCGCCGACCATAGCGCGGGCGCAAGAGGCGGAATTGCCTGTAAGCGAAGTCGCTCCCGGAATATTCGTTCACACCGGGGTCACCGCATTGATGACGCGCGAGAACGAAGGCGCCATCGCCAATGTGGGATTCGTGATCGGCGACAGCGCCGTCGCCGTCATCGACACCGGCGGCAGCGTCCGCGAAGGACGACAGCTGCTCGCCGCGGTCCGCAGCCGTACCGACAAGCCGATCCGCTATGTGATCAACACCCACGCCCATCCAGATCACAGCTTCGGCAATGCGGCTTTCGTCGGCGACGGGACCAGCTTCGTCGGCCACAAGTCTTTGCCACGCGCGCTGGCCGCGCGCGGACAATTCTACCTCGACGGGTTTCGCCGGACCATGGGCGACGAGCTGATCGACGAGGTGAAGATCATCCCCCCGACCGTGCTGGTCGCGGACACGCTGAAGCTGGACCTCGGCGGACGGGCCCTCACCCTGAAAGCGTGGCCGCCCGCCCATAGCGACAACGACCTCACGGTCCTCGACGAGCAAACCAGCACCCTGTTCGCCGGCGACATGGTTTTTCTCATCCATATTCCCGTGGTCGACGGCAGCCTCAAGGGCTGGCTGCGTACGCTCGACGAGCTCGCGGCGATCTCCGCCGAGCGCGTGGTTCCCGGTCACGGGCCCGTGAGCGCGTGGCCGGCCGCGCTTGCCGACGAGCGGCGTTATCTTGGGGTGCTGGCCGCGGATGTGCGCGCACTGGTCGCAAGCGGCAAACCGATCACGGCCGCGGCCGAGCACGCCGCGGCCGCCGAGCGGCCGCGCTGGCAATTGTTCGACGATTACAACGCCCGCAACGCAACTGCAGCATTCTCGGAAATTGAATGGGAGTAGCTGTTCGTCCTATGATGACGCGGCTACATAGGATTTCGCGAACATGACCGGACATCGCGCCCGCCTGCTTTGCATCGCAAGCCTGCTCACGATCGCGCTGGGCACACCGGCTGCGCCCGCCGCGGAGGCCTATGATCCCTGGCCGGGTCTTGTCCAGGACATCTTCAGCAACCGTCCGATGAATGACGGCAATGATGTCATCGGCATCGAGATGCCGATGCGTGCGGAAGACGCCGCGATCGTGCCAGTGACGCTGCGCACCAAGCTGCAGCCGAGCGACAGCCGCCGCGTCGTCGCGATCACGCTTGTGATCGACGAGAACCCGGCGCCGATGGCCGCGAAGTTCACGCTGGGGCCGGCCGCCAACGTCACCGAGATCTCGACCCGTGTCCGCGTCAACAACTACACCAATGTGCACGCCGTCGCGGAGCTCAGCGACGGCAAGCTCTATGTCAGCAAGGTCTATGTCAAGGCGTCCGGCGGCTGCTCAGCGCCCGCCGGCAAGAACGTCGAGGAAGCCAAGAACCGCCTCGGCCAGATGCGCTACCGGCAATTCACCAAGTCCGAACAGGGACCTGCGACCAGCACGCGGGAAGCCCAGATCATGATCGGGCATCCGAATAATTCAGGCCTGCAGATGGACCAGGTCACGCAGCTCTATATCCCGGCCTTCTTCGTCAACGAGCTGCACATCTGGCAGGACGACAGTCCGGTGCTGGCGATGGAGGGCGGAATCTCGATTTCCGAGGATCCCAATATCCGCTTCACCTACGTCTCGAATGGCGCCAAGCGCTTCCGTGCCGAAGCCAAGGACACCGAAGGGCATATCTTCGAGCACGAATGGAAGGTCGAGAATCCCGGCACCTGACGCCTCGCGTCACGACGGACGCAAAATGCAATGAGATCAGGTTGGATCGCTATCGCGCCTTAGCCCGGTATTTAAGCATGATGTTTCCGGAAAACCGCTTCGCACTTTTCCGGATCATGCTCTAGAAGCACCTGACTTCGGCTTCGGCCTGGGCGCGCCTGAGGTCGTTGAGCGCGTTCGCGGCCTGCTCGGACGAGCGGAACTGGCCGCCCAGATTGCCCCGCACCTGCGCCATGCTCAGCACGGTCTCGGCGGTGACATAGCGATCATAGGGGATGATCGAGGCGACGACGTCGATCGAGCAGGAACATTGCTCGATCGACTGCCGGGATTCGCCATTGGCCTTCATGCAGCCGAACACATATTCCGCCCGCGCCGAGGTCGGATAGTCGTTGATCTCCTGGGCCCGCACGCTGACGGCCGTCCCGGCCAGCACCAGGATGGCGACAATCGGTCGTAGCATGCCAGCTCCTGCCATGGTCCTGCTTCCTCTTCTCTTTCCGCAAGCTATGCTATGGATGTTGATCAGAAAAGAAAACATTCGGGGAAGTGGCTCAAGAAACGATGATCATCTCTGTACGCACGGTGTTGGCTGCGGCAGTTCTGGCGGTCATGCAGTTCGGCACCTCGTGCTACGCGCAGACCATCCGCGTTGCAGCGCAGAAGACCGGAACGCTGGCCTGGGAACTGGCCGTCATTCGCTCCCATGGTCTCGACAAGAAGGCCAATCTGTCGATCGACGTCGTCGAGTTGGCCAGCCCCGAGGCCGGCAAGATCGCGCTGCGCGCCGGCACGGCCGATGTGATGGTATCGGACTGGCCCTGGGTGTCGCGCGAGCGGTCGCTCGGCGCCAAGCTGCAATTCTATCCCTATTCGAGCGCGCTCGGCGCCGTGATGGTCCCGGCCTCCTCGCCGGTCAAGACGCTCGCGGACCTCAAGGGGCGGAAGCTTGCTATTGCCGGCGGGGCGATCGACAAGAACTGGCTGTTGCTGCAAGCCGCATCGAAGCAGGACGGCGTCGACCTGAAGTCGCAGGCGACCATCGTCTACGGCGCGCCGCCGCTGCTCGCTGCCAAGACGCTCGGCGGCGAGATGGACGCGACGCTCAATTACTGGAATTTCTGCGCCGCGCTCGAAGCCAAGGGCTTTCGCCGGCTCGCCGGGATGGAAGAGATCCTGCAAAAGCTCGGCAGCAAGGGCCGCATTGCCATGATCGGCTACGTGTTCGACGAAGCCTGGGCCAATGCCAACAAGGATCTGGTGGCCCGCTTCATCGCGGTGACCCGCGCGGCGAAAGAGATTCTGGCGACCTCGGATGCCGAATGGGACGCGATCGCGCCGCTCACCGGCGCGCAGGATCCCGCAACCCTGCATGCCTATCGTGAGCGCTACCGCGAAGGCATCCCGCGCCGTCCGATCGCGGACGAAGAGGCCGATGCGCGCGTGCTCTACCGGGTGCTGGCGCAGCTCGGCGGCCGCGATCTGGTCGGCACGGCAACCGAGCTCGATCCCGGCACCTTCTACCAAGCGATCCCGGGAGACTAGCGGTGCTGCGTCTCCTCTCATTCACGCTGTTCATCGCGACCTGGTGGATCGCCTCGCTGCTGATCGGCGATGCGAAGCTGCCGGCGCCGCCGGCGGTGCTGTCGGTGCTCGTCGCCGAAGCCCGATCGGGCGCGCTGTTCGTCAATCTCGGCGCAACCCTGGCCCGGGTCGCGCTGGCCTTCACCCTTGCCATGGCGCTCGGCTCGGCGATCGGCTATTTGATGGGCCGTGTCTCGCTTGCCAATCGCCTTGGCGATCCCTGGCTGATCCTGCTGCTCAACCTGCCCGCGCTCGTCGTCATCGTGCTCGCTTACATCTGGGCCGGGCTGACCGAGGTCGCCGCGATCGCCGCCATCGCCATCAACAAGCTGCCGACCGCCGTCGTCACCCTGCGCGAAGGCGCCCGCGCGCTCGATCCTGCGCTCGACGAAATGGCGACGGCGTTTTCTTTTCCGCGCGGCCGCGCCTTCCGTCATGTGATCCTGCCGCAGCTTGCGCCCTACATCGCGGCCGCTGCGCGCTCCGGGCTCTCGCTGGTCTGGAAGATCGTGCTGGTCGCCGAATATCTCGGCCGGCCGAACGGCGTCGGCTTCGAGATCGGGGTTGCCTTCCAGCTGTTCGACATCCCCTTGCTGCTTGCCTATTCGCTGAGCTTTGCGGGTGTCGTGCTCATCATCGAAACCCTGCTGGTGCAGCCGTTTGAAACCAGGCTAACGCGGTGGCGGCTCCGTGCAGCTTGAAGTCAATATCACCGGCAAGAGTTTTGAGAGCGCGGCCGGGAAGCGGCACGACGTGCTCGACAACGTCACCTTCACGCTGAACGCTGGCGAGGTCGGCGTGCTGTTCGGCCCGTCAGGCTGCGGCAAGAGCACCTTGCTCCGGATCCTCGCCGGGCTCGACGCCAACTACCGGGGCCATGTCGCGTGGTCGCCGGGCATGCGCCTTGGCATGGTCTTCCAGGAGCCGCGGCTGTTGCCCTGGCGCACGGTCGAGGAAAATGTGCGGCTGGCCGCGCCGCATGTCGACGACAGCACGCTCTCTGCGCTGTTCGAGGTGCTCGAACTGGGCGCGCACCGCAACCATTTTCCCGCGGAGCTGTCGCTCGGCCTCGCCCGCCGCGTCGCGCTGGCCCGCGCCTTCGCCATCGAGCCCGATTTCCTGATCCTCGATGAGCCGCTGGCCTCGCTCGACAATGCGCTCGCGGGGCGGCTGCGCGACCAGGTCGCGACGCTGGTGGCGAGCCGGAAAATGATGACCTTGCTCGTCACCCACGATCTCGACGACGCCGTTCGCCTCGGCGATCGCCTGTTCTTCCTGTCATCGCGGCCGGCCCGAATCCTCCATGTCGAGACCATTGCCGCACCACGCGCGACGCGCGGCGAACCCGAGATCGACGAAATCAAGCGGCAACTCTCACAGTTGGACCTTGCAAATATGTGAGACGCCGTCATCCTTGGACGAAGCATAAAGGAGAGGCTGGATGTCGCGCGCGTTGATCGCTGTTGGTGTTGCGTCGCTTGTGCTGCCGGCGACGGTGCTCGCCCAAAGCAAGGGCAAAGGCATTCGGCTGTGGAATCTGACCAGCGCCACGATTTCGAGCTTTGAGCTGTCGCCGGCAGGCAAGAACGAGTGGGGTCCGAACCAGACGCTCAACGACAAGGACAAGGAAGTCGACCATGACGAGCGCCTGCGGATCACCGGCGTCGAGCCCGGCCGCTACGACGCCAAGGTCGGCTACAGCGGCGCCAGGCAGTGCTTCGTTCGCGACATCGAGATCAAGGCCGACGCCGTGTTTTCGGTATCCGACAAGGACTTGAAGGACTGCAACAAATAGGAAGGCTAACCCGCCGGCAGCTCGCCGCCCGTGCCGGCCCGATCGTTGCTGTGCGGATATTCGCAACGCCAGCGCACCGCGGTCCATTTCGGATGTTCGCCGACCCATCGCGCGATGTAAGGCGGCGCGGCCATGGCGCATTGCTGCAGCGAGCCGTTCCAGTTGAACACCAGATGCTGCTCCTCGCAGGTGGCGGGCGACAGCACGGCACATACCGTGACGATCAGATCAATCGGGTTCATGCGCGATCCCTAAGCGTGCTCATGCAATAGATAACACGGCGAAATACGTAATCAGCCACGTCCGGGTTTCACAGCCCCGTGAGAGGTTGGGGAACCCGGTCCGGGAGGCTTCACGCTCTAGAAGTTCAAACCGTACACCAGCCGCGCCTGATGGCGCTCGAAATTGACGAGGTCGAGGGCGGCATTGCTTCCGGCCCGCTGCCCCCAGGCCTGGACGCTCCAGGTCGCGGTCAGGCGTGAACGTTCGGAGAGCTGGAAATAGGCGGTCGGTCCGATGAACAGCGCCTGCCCGGACAGTTCATCCAGGCCGATTCCCTCGTACTTCCTGAAATAGCGCGCTTCGCCGCCGATCAGGATATCCGGCTTCACCCTGGCCATGAGGCCGAATGCGGCACCGATGGTGGCATCCTGATCCGCAGCGCCGGTGCGCGGCGTGCGCGTCCATTCCGGCTCATAGCTTAGGTTGAGGGCCGCGATGACAAAATTCGGGATCACCTCGCGGTCGAACGCGACCGTGAGTTCGGTGCCATAACTACGGACGGCTGCGGCCGTCGTCTCGTCGACGCGATCGGCACGCGTCTCCAGCGCGACCGTCATGCCAAAGGGCGCCGTCTCGCGATTCAGAAAGCGATAGCGGAAATCGACCGAGACGCTCTGCCACGACAGCTGGCGCCGATCGTCAAGACCCGGAACGCGGTTGATGTCGTATGCGCTGAATGACGTTCCGAGCTCGACACGAAAATTCGGCGCGGGCACGAGCTCGAGCTCCATTTCCTGATTGAGCGTGCGATACCGGCCGCCGTCCTTGGCGAAGCGCCCTGTGGTCTGGCTCTGGAATTCGCGCTCACCGACATTGCCCACGTCGGAGCCGATCATGAAGCCGAAGATGTGCTCGGTATCAAAGTCCTCGGCATATGCGCCAGGCGGCAACGCCGCCGCGATGCCGGCAATCGCCGCGCACAGCATCCCCGCCCAACGCCCGGTCTTGAGTTTTGGATTCATCGTCCCCGCACCACCGCCTCAGGCCACACTGTAGGACAAAGCAGCTAGGCCCGCCAATCGCGCAGGTGGTGTCGGTCTCAAGGTCTTGTGGGAAGGGTATGAGAGAAGCTGTCCGAGCGGCCGCAGCGCCCGAGAAAGACACGTTCGACAAATTCGCCTGCCCGGCTCGATGCAGCGCGCTGCACGAGCCGGGCAGGCTGTCTCGCGTTACTTGTCTTAAGATTACTTGCGCGCTGCGCAGGCGTACATGTTGATTTCCATGCCCACCGGCACTTCGACGATCTTCGGTGTTTTCCAGGCCATTTCCTTCTCCCAAGTCATAAGTTGGCGCAAGCCTCGCGCCGCGCGGCAAGCTAGGGCCGCCTTTTCCAGGGCGCAAGCCGGCCGGGTAAGGACCCGACTTCGCTGCTGGACATGCCGAAGCGGACGACGGCTCGCTGACATCTGCCCGGCATTGGGAACTCCGACACTGATCTGTCGGGCATTTTCCGGCTGCCGGGCGGCGACGCGTGGGTAAGGAGACCCGATTCATCCAGCCGCGTCTTGCCCAAGAGCGAAATCGCAACTTTTTTTGTTATGCGCGGAATTCTGCGTCAATATCCGGCAAATCCGCCCGGCAAAGTTCGCCGGCTGGCAACTTATTTGAGCAGGCGCAGCAGGGCCCGGCCGGCGCGAGAGTTCAACTCCTTCGCATCCAGCGTTCCGTCATTGTCGGGATCGGCGGCCTTGAAGCGCTGCTCGACGACCGCGAGATATTCGTCGAGCGTCAGGGTGCCGTCGTGATCCGGATCGGCCGCGGCCAGTTCTTTCGCGGTCAGCCGTCCACGCAATTCGCGCGCGTCGAGCGTGCCGTCATGGTCGGGATCGAGCTTCGCGAACAGATTGGCGGCAGCCTTCTTGGCTTCGGCGAGATCGACCGTACCGTCATTGTCAGGATCGAGCATCTTCAGCGCGCCCTTGCGGCCGGATGCCGCCAGGGCGGGCGCCGACAGGACGGCCATGGCCAAAGTCAGAGCAAACGATCGACGCGAAATCATCATTCATCTCCCTTACGTGCCGCTCCGGCGACGGGGCGAAGTGCGCCACGAAAAGCGCACCATAACAGCCTTGGCGAACCTTCGACAGCTGGCGCAACCGGTGAGTCCTTGTCGGTTTTCGGGTGGAAAGAGACCTCCCGACTGGTCACCTGTGAAGCTCCGACGTATCGCACCAAGATGATCGAGGCGACCCATGAGCGACATTTGGAGGAGCGCATTGGGCTGTCTGGTTGTGCTCGGTCTGCTTGCGCCCGTGTCCGCGCAGACCCGGCACCCTGCCCCATCGGCGGAGGCGGTCCAGCAGCGCGTGCTCACCGGCAAGGAGCGGCTCGGCCGCAAATGGACCGACGAGCAGCGTATCGATAATTGCAATGTGCCGCCGGACAAGCGGGGCGCGAAACCGCGGCCGAGTGTCTGTCCCCCGACGCCGTCCAGCTGACCGTTCGCGCCGCGGCATCACGGCGGGCCGCGCTGGTGTAGCGTATTCCACGCGGCAAGCCACGAACGCATCTGCGAAAGACCTGACGCTTTCGATCAGTCTCTTGCGGTTAGCGGGCGCTCGTTCACGTTTTCGTATTGACCCGTTTTGGTTTCAGGCGGATGGTTCCGTCCGCAACGTCAGGAATAGGCGTGCGAAAAAGGTTCATTGGGAGGATAGGATGAGACGCATTGCGCTGGCCGCAAGCCTCGTGATTCTTGCATCGTATGGTGCAAGCGCCCAGACCAACGAGCAGTTGGTCAAGGGGGCGACTGATACTTCGAACGTTCTCAATTACGGCATGGGCTACAATCTTCAGCGCTTCTCGACGCTGAACCAGATCAACAAGGACACGGTCAAGAATCTCGTTCCCGTTTGGAATTACAGTCTTGCCGACGATCGCAGCGAGCAATCGCAGCCGTTGATCTACCAGGGCACCATCTATCTCACCACGCACAACGCCACGATGGCGATTGACGCCAAATCCGGCAAGCAGGTGTGGAAGACCAAGGTCGAATATCCCGCCGAAACACCGCGCATCGTCTGCTGCGGCATCATCAACCGCGGCGCGGCGCTGTTCGATGGCAAGGTGTTCCGCACCACGCTCGACGCCAATGTGATCGCGCTCGATGCCAAGACCGGCAAGGAGCTGTGGCGCCAGAAGGCCGCGGATATCAAGGAAGGCTACTCGATGACGGTGGCCCCGCTGGTCGCCGACGGCGTCGTGATCACCGGCATCTCGGGCGCCGAGTTCGGCACCCGCGGCTTCATCGACGGCTGGGATCCCGCAACCGGCAAGCATCTATGGCGCACCCATACCATCCCGTCCCCGGACGAACCCGGTGGCGACACCTGGAAGGGCGACACCTGGAAGCTCGGCGGCGGATCGACCTGGATCACCGGCTCCTACGATGCCGAGCTGAACACGGTGTATTGGGGTATTGGCAACCCCGGACCGTTCAATTCGGCGGTACGTCCCGGCGACAACCTCTACACCTGCTCGGTGCTCGCGCTGGATCCGAAGACCGGCAAGATCAAGTGGCACTACCAGTTCTCGCCGAACAACCCGTTCGACTATGACTCGGTTGCCGAGATGGTGCTCGCCGACATGACCGTCGAGGGCAAGCCGACCAAGGTGCTGATGGACGCCAACCGCAACGGCTTCTTCTACGTGCTCGATCGCACCAATGGAAAGCTGCTCGCGGCCAATCCTTACGTGACGGTCAACTGGGCGAGCGGCATCGATCTGAAAACCGGCCGTCCGATCGAGACCGACATCTCCAAGGATGCGCGCGACGGCAAGAAAGTCCTGGTGCAACCGTCGATCCTTGGCGGCAAGAACTGGGAGCCGATGTCGTACAATCCGCAGACCGGCCTAGCCTACGCCAATACGCTCAATATCGGCGGCAACTACAAGGCCGAGCCCGCGACCTACAAGCAGGGCGAATGGTATCTCGGCATGGACCTCACCGATCCCTGGGCCTGGCCCAACGGACCGCGCGGCTATCTCAAGGCCATCGAGCCCATGACTGGAAAGAGCAAGTGGGAGGTGGCGAGCGACATCCCGCGCTTCTCGGGTGTGCTCTCGACCGCCGGCGGCGTCGTGTTCTCCGGCCAGCTGACCGGTGAATTCGATGCGTTCGACGCCGAGAACGGCAAGAAGCTGTGGAGCTTCCAGACCGGCTCCGGCATCGAAGGCCAGCCGGTGACCTGGCAGCAAGATGGCGTTCAGTATATCGCCGTCACCAGCGGCTACGGCGGAGTGTACTCGATCTTCTCCGGCGACGAGCGCCTTGCGAAAGTGCCGACTGGCGGGTCCCTCTGGGTCTTCGCCGTCAAGCAGTGAGCGCGGATCGCACGTGAAGACAGTATCGATCTGGACGGCGGCGGTGTTCACCGCCGCCGCGATGACGGGCATCGCGACCATGACGATGCCTGCCATCGCACAGCAAGCAAATGCCGACGGCGATCAGGCCACGATCGACAAGGGCAAAGTCACCTACGCCCAGAAGTGTTCGCACTGCCATGGTCCGAACATGGTCAATTCGGGCACGGTCACGCCGGACCTTCGTACCCATCCCGATGACAAGACACGGTTCGTCACCACGGTGAAGCAGGGCAAGAACGGCAAGATGCCGCCGTGGGGCGACATCCTGAGCGACGAGGAGATATCGGATCTCTGGGCCTTCGTCGCAAGCCGGAGAAAGCCATGAGGGCCTGGACCGCGGCGCTAGCCGCCGCTCTCGGCTTCGCACTGATCTCGACGCTTGCCGGCGTGACCGCGGCACGCGCGGCCGACGAGCCGCTCCGAGTCTGTCTCGACGAGGACCTGCCGCCGTTTTCCGTGCATCATCGCGGCAAGCCCGCCTCGGGCTTCGACGTTGCGCTCGCGCAGGCAATAACCGGGCGGCTCGGCCGCAAGCTCGAGATCCAGTGGTTCGAAAGCAAGCTCGATGACACCGCAAGCCCGGCGCTCGAAGCCAATGCGCTGCTGTCGGACGGGCGCTGCTCGCTGGTCGGCGGCTACGCGCTTACCACGGACTCGCTGAAGGCGCCCGGCGTCACGACGGCCAAGCTGCCGGACTTCGACGGCGCCACCCGCGAGGATCGCCGCCGGCGGATCCCGATCGGCGTGCTGGCGCCCAGCCAGCCCTACATCTATTCGCCGATGACCGTCGTGCTCGGTCCCAAGGCCAAAGACAAGATCAAGGAGCGCAAGATCACCGATATCGGCGATCTCGCCGGCCTTCGCCTGACGATCGAAAGCGGCACGCTGGGCGACGCCATCCTGATGACCTTCGACAAGGGAAAGCTGATCGACGACATCACGCACCTCGTTCCGGGGCGCAGCGACCTACTCGGAGAGTTGGAACGCGGCGAATTCGACGCCACATTGCTCGACCTGCGCCGCTTCGACGCCTACCGCGCTGAACATCCCGACACCAGGATCACGGCCTCGGGCTACTATTATCCGATCGGCGCCAACCGCGGCTACGTTGCGCTCGAAACCGACAAGGTCCTGCTGGAATCGGTCAACAAGGTCCTCACCGACCTGCAGGCCAAGGGCACCATCGCGGAGCTCGGCAAGGCTGCCGGCCTCACCTGGCTTCCGCCGCGCGAGCCGATCATTCTCGGCGATGTCTGGCTGAAGATTCTGAACCGGTGATGCCGGCGATAGCTATCGCAAATAGCTCGCCAGATTCATGCTCTGGATCTTGGAGATCGCCGAATAGGACGCCGTCAGCTGCGCCTGATAGGTCGAAAGCTGTGCCGTCACGGCCGCGACATCGACGCTGGTGAGGTCCGTCGACAGCGTCTTCGCAAAATTCTGGTAATCGCTCTGGTTTGTGCTGGCGGTCTCGATCTGCGACGCCGCGGCCGACAACTTTGCCTGCACGGTGGATGTGGCATCCAGCGCATTGCTCGCGAGGTCGAGCGCCTGCGTGATGTCGCTCGACGACAGCGTCCTGCTGTTGCCGACGTATTTCAGCAACCGCATGACCTGCTCGAATGCTGGATTGTCGGCGGTGACGCCGTACGAGATCGACTGGCTGTCCGACACGCGCACGGACGCGATCTCGCCGTCGCCCTTGTAGTAGCTGGTGTCTGATGTCGTCAGCGATCCGGTGCCCGTCCCATAGCTCGACAGGTCCGCCGGCGCGGTGTCGGTGCGGGCGCCGCTGAAGACATATTCGCCGTCATACTGGGTGTTGAGCAGCCCCTGCATCTGCGCGATGGCCTGCTGCGCATAGTTGATCACCGATGCCGTCGCCGTGCTGCTGCCGGTGGTGGCCGCGCTGAGCTGGGTTCGCAGCTGCGTGATGATGTCGGTCATCGACCCGACCGCCGAATACATCACCTGCACCTTGTTATCGGCGAGTTGGCTGGCATCGATATAGGACTGCGCGCGCGTCACCGACACCTGCAAATTGATCACGCGCCCGGCGCCGGAACCGTAGCCGCCGAAATCCTCGGATTGCAGCCCAGAGGACTCCTGCACCTGCTCGTTGGCCATCACCGCCTGCACCCGCAGCGCGTTCGATATCATCTGGTCCGACTGAGCAAAGGTGGCAACGCGCATCATCATGACGACGGCCTCGGGTTCAGCTGGCGCTCATCGCGGTCATCAGCGCCGAGAACATGGCGTTGACGGCGGTAATGATCTGGGACGCGGCGGCGTATTTGTTCTGCAACGCACTCAGATTTGCGGATTCCTCGTCAATGTTGACGCCGGACTGCGACGACAGCGAATTCGCATAGGTCGACTGCGCGGTTTGCTTGGCGGTGTAGGCCGCCGACGCCTGGGTCGCCTTGCCAGCGGCGTTGGCGACGATGGCGGCCGCGTAGTCCGTGAAAGAGCCGGTGGTCGCGCCGAGGCCGCCGGCCATGCCGAAATTGGTCGCCCCCGTCAGCGCGCTCGAGAGCGCGTTCACCACCGTTGCCGAGCCCGGTGACAGCACCGAGTTTCCGGCCGTCATCGTGGACGACGCATCGAGCGTCGCCGTCGGCAGCGCCGCCGTGCCGTTGAGGATGTCGCTGCGAACGGCGATGTCGGACGCGCCGGTCCCGGTGATCAGGTCGTTGAACCCGAAGTAATCCGAAAAGCCCTGAGCCGCACTGCCGACCGCGCTCGTCATCTCGTTGATCGCAACGCCGTTGCTGGATGTGGTCGTCGAGATCGACAAGTGTCCGTTAGCATCGACCGAAGCTGACAGCCCCGAGATGCCGTTGATCGCGGTGGCGAGATCACCGACCGTAGCGTAGGACGACAGATCGAGGTCCCGGTAGGACACCAGATTGCCGCTCTTGTCCGCAACCGCGATGCGCACCGTGCCGGTTGCCGAGAACGGCGTCGTGCTGCTCACAGTGGCAGTTCCGGTCAGGCTGGCCGGCGGCGGCACCGACGTGCCCTGGTTCGACACCGCGTTGACGCTCGCGGCAAGCTGCCTTGCCAGCTCATCGAGTTGCGACTGCGCGGCCGGCAGCGTCTGGTCGCGCAGCGTGATCAGCGCGCTGACCTTGCCCGAGGAGATCTGCGAGGTGATGTCGACGCCATTGACGGAGATGCCGCTGAAACCGCTCGACGATCCCGCGCTATACGTCGTCGACGCCGTGACGCTGGGCAGCGCCGTATAGCTCAGCGGATGCGCCGTGCTATCGACCAGCGCCTGCCCCGATCCGGTATAGATCTGCAGATCGCCGCTCGACGTGGTGAAATAGCTCACATTCATCATCGACGCGAGATCCTGGAGCGCACTGTTGCGCTGGTCCTCCAGATCGGCCGTCGACTGCCCGGCTGCCGCTTGCTGCTTGATCTGCTTGTTGAGGTCGGAGATCTGCTGCAGGTCGGAATTGATATCGGTGACCGACGATGCGATGTCCTGGTCGGCATTGGAGCGCAGCGTCTGGATGCCGTTCGAGGTCTGCTGCAGCTGCGTCGTTATCGCCGCAAGCGCGCTGACGGCGTTCGATTGCAGCGACGCGCTGCTCGGCGTGCTCGCCAGCGACGACAACGCCGACTCGAATGTCGCGATCGTGTTGGCCAGCGAGGTGCCCGTCGTGGAGCTGTCCGAGCTCGATGTGCTGCCATAGAGCTGCTGGAGCTCGGTCAGAAAACTGTTGGTGGTATCGGCGGCGCCGAGATCGGAATCGGCCCCGACCAGCGACTTCAAAAGCAGCTTGTCGACCGCGCTGCTGATCCCCGTGATCGTGACGCCGGTACCGACACCGGAAGTGACGCTGCTGCTCTGGTTGGCGGTCTTCGCGGTATAGCCCTTGGTGTCGGCATTGGAGATATTGGCCGAAGCTACGCTGATCTGCACCTGCGTGGCTGACAGCCCGCTGAATGCGATGCTTCGTGCGATATCGAGCGACGACACGACCAACTCCCTCCGGCACCGGCCCGATCAGGCCCGCACATTGGTGCCATAGGACATCGCGGGCGTGACGCGACGGCCGCCGGCGCCATAAGGCGATACGTTGGCGATCTGCTCGCGGATCGCCTGCATGATCGCCTCGATCCTGCGATTGCTGGCATCGATCGCCGCACGCAGCCGCATCACATTCTCGTCCATCGCCATGCGCAGCTTCAGGATCCGGTCCATCAGCTGCTCGCGCAGCACGCGGTCCTGGACGTTGAGATTTGCCGTCTTGCCGACCGCTTCCGCCACACACTGCTCGAACAGGGTGGCAAGGCGATGCTTCTCGTCGACCTGCTTCAGCCGCGAGGCCGGCAAGCCCTTGGCGAGCTCGACATTCTCCTCGTTCACGATCGCGATCAGATTGTCGATCAGCGCGATCAACGACCTTGCGCGCTCGTCATTTCCCGCGGGATTGATCTTGATGTTGCGTTCCGGTGTCATGTCATCGCTCCCGTTCAAGCTAGTGTCCGCGACGCAGGGCGCGAACCGATTGTGCGCTGCGCCCGTACGCGGTGATTGCCGTTACCCGGACCGCGGCCCGGTTGAGTTCATGGTCGAGCCGCGCGCATTCGCGCATTAGCTGGTCCCGCAACGTTCCGACATCGTCGAGCAACGCACGAATCTGCGCGCGATCGTCCGGCCGGACCGCAGCGGCCTTCGCCTTCAGCCGCTGAAGCCTGACCAGCAAGCGGTCATTTTGCTTTTCGGTCATCATCGCGACACCGCCGAGATCAGCGTATCGAACATCTTGTCGACTGTGGTGATCACCTGCGAGGCCGCCGAATAGGCCTGCTGCGCCGAGATCATGTTGGAGAACTGGCCGCTGGTATCGGTGGTGCTCGACTCCAGCTCGCTGCCGTAGATCGTGCCGGCGCCGTTGGTGCCCGAGGTCTGCAGCGTGGCGTTGCCGGAAGCTGCCGTCGCGGAGTACATGCCGTCGCTGGCCGCGCTCAATCCGTTGGGATCGCTGAAGGTCGCGACCGCAATCTTGTAGATCGCGATCGTCTGCCCGTTGGAGTAGGTGGCGTCGACCACGCCTCCCTTGCCGATCGAAATGCTGCTCAGCTTGCCGTAGGGCAGACCGTCCGACGTGATGCTGGTGAGATCGACCGCTGGCGTGGTCTCGCCCGATGAATACTGCGTCAGGCCGTCGGTCTTGCCGGCCGTACCGAGATTGAGCGTGATGGCCGTGCCATTGGCGGCAGAACTGTCGGCCGCCCCATCCTTCCAGCCGGTCACCGAGATGACGGGAGGGCTCGGGCTGGTCGAGGCGAGCGAGCCGTCGCTGTTGAAGGTGATATCCACCGTATCGGTGATCGCGTTGGCGCTGTCTGTCGTGGAGTCCGAGGCGAGCTTTGGCGTCTCGAAACTGGCCTGCCAGCTGTTGTCGGCGGTCTTTTTCCAATCGATCTGGATCGTGCTTGCCGTGCCAAGCGAATCGTAGACCGTCATCGAGCTGTTGAAGGTCGCACCGACCGCGGCATCGGCCGGCAGGTTCGCCGCGACGGTGGTCTTGGTGGTGGCGCTGCCGCTGGTGGACGCCACCTGCGTATTGATCGGTCCGAGGCTCGCGGCAGAGGCATTGCCGACGATATTGCCGTCAGCGTCGGTGCGCCAGCCCTCGAGGTAATTGCCGTTGTTGACGAGGTAACCCAGATTGTCGGTGGTGAACGCGCCGTTGCGCGTATAGGAAGTGGTACCGCCGGACGTCGCGTTGGTGGTGACGAAGAAGCCGCTGCCCTGGATCGCGACGTCGGTGGCGTTGGTGGTCGCGGACAGCAAGCCCTGCTGGGTGATGTTGGCGCGGCCGGACACCGTGACGCCGCCGGACGTGTATGAGGTGGCGCTGTTCGACGCGGTCACCAGATCCTGGAACATCGCCGACGTGGTTTTGTAGCCCGTGGTATCGGCGTTGGAAATGTTGTCGGAAATCATTGCCAGCGACTGGCTCTGCGCGTTGAGCGCCGAGATCGCCGAGGAAAGAGCACCAGTGAGACTCATGATAAAACTCCGGAGGCAATCAGGACGTGACGCCGATGATGTTGGCGGCGCTGACGGGAACGCCGTTCACGAGCAGCGAGGGCGTCGAGCCGGAGGCATCGATGCCGGTCACCGTTCCTGTCATCGTGGTGTAGCTGAGCAGCGAGTTTCCGGCGGAGTCGGTCGCGGTCACCTGAATCGTGTATTGGCCGCCGTCCTTGAGCTGGGTCCCGTCGGAGGACTGGCCGTTCCAGGTGAAGGTGTTGGAGCCGGCGGTTCCGGTCCCCTTGCCGCTCCACACCGTGTTGCCCGAGGAGTCCTGGATCGTGATCGCGACGTTGGACGCAGCCGAGGTGAGCGAGTAGCCGAAGGTCGCCGAGCCGTTGCTCAGCTCCGCCGTGTTCGTCTTCGCCTCGACGGTGTGGCCGATATAGTTGACCGAGTTGAGCGTCACGAGGCTCGAGAACGAGCTCGCCAGCGACGTCATGCTGGCGTTGGTCGACTGCTGCTCGGTGAAGTTGGCGTAGGAGGTGAGCTGGTTGATGAAGTCGGTCGTGCTGGTGGCGTTCAGCGGATCCTGGTTTTGCAGCTCGCTGACGAGAAGGTTGAGGAAATCGGTCGAGCTCATCCCCATCGACGCGCTCGACGACGAGCTCGACGTGGTGGAGGTTGCAGCAGAGGTTGCCGAGGAGACGGTCATGACAAGGCTCTCTTCGCCGCGGAATGCGCGACGGAACGCGGTGGAACATTGGGGTCGTGATGTCGTTCGCAGATAAAACGGACGACGCGCCGATTTCAGGCGCGGATTCATCCACCCGGAATCACTTGAAGAATCGGCAGAACTTGCCGTGTCCGTTGCGGGTTCGCGGCTCGCAGCCGTGCATCTCGCCGCGAGAGCCCGCGGACAGCTGCAAAGGCAATGCGGAGCGTTTTAGAGCGAAAGGCTGATCGGCAGATCCGGCTCGCCGAGCATCAATGCCGGCGGCGTCAATGCGGGCAACAGGCAGAGGGCCAGCAACAGCGCAGGCAGCACCTTGCCTTGCTGTGCGGATTGGTCCGGTGCTTGTGCATCGTTCGGCTGATCGTCAGCCGAGGCCGGCCCCGACGCGGGCTTCTGGGGCAATTTCGCCGCCGCGGTCACGATGCGGTCGGCAAGACCCTTGGGTGCGCGAACCGGCGGCGCCGCGAGCGCGCGGCGTACCGCACTCGCCTCCTCGTAGAGCGTCCGCGCCTCGGCCGAAGATGCCAAGAGCTGGGCGGCGGCAAGACGTTGATCGTCGGGCCAGCGGGACAGATCCTCCCCCAGCCGATCGATCAGGTCTTCGAATGTCGCAACATCCATCGCGCGCGCAGATCCAGCCTCGTCGCCAAGGCTGTCATAAAGCATTCGCGGGACGGCGGAAATCAATTTCCGCCGCTGCCGCATCAGGTCCAGCATGGCGCTCGCCGCACGGCTATTTTCCCCAACCGGGAGCGCCCGCCCAGGCCCTTGCTGCGCCGGCTAAGCGCCCTCGCCGGGTGATTCGCGGCCCTCTCCGGGCTCAGCGGTCGGCGGCTGATTCGAGCGTCTTGTCGAGTGCCCTGGCCTTGGCGGCCTTGCCGGCGGTCGCCTCGACGAACTTCCAGGCGTCGCGCAATTCCGCCAGGCTCGCGATGATGCGCCGGAAATTCTCCCTGGCCTGCGGCCGGCCATAGGAGCGCAGGCACGCCATGATCAGGGCGTTATAGGTGCGGTAGAGACGATCGGCCATCGCGCCGCCACGGGTGAAGTCGAGATTGTGGCTCAGCCCGCGCAGGATCGCGGTCGCCCGTGTCAGATAGATGTGCCCCTCTTCGAAGCGCTTCGCCTCGTGCGCATCCAGCGCCTTCTGCAACAGCGTGATCGCGCCGTCGCACAGCATCACCACCGCCTTCAGCGGCGGCACCGCCATCGCTGCGGATCGATAGGCATTGTTGGCTTGGTAGGCCGTGGCATTCTGTGTCATCAGTTACTCGATGCTGCGTCTAGGAGTGCTTTCAGGTAGCCCAGCGTATTGTTCGCGCTTTCGATGGCCGCCTGGTAATTGGCGTATTGAACCTGGAGCTGAGCCTTGAACGTCGCCGCATTGCTCTGAATGTCGCTGACCTGGGACTGCAGGTCGGTGTCGCGCGACTGCAAGTTGGTGATCATGGTCTGGAGTTGACCGCTGGTTCCGGAACTGGTGTGCGCGAGCTGGTAGAGCTGCGTCGCCAAACCGGACGACGATGTCACCGTGATCGACTGCGAGGTCGAGCCCGTATAGGTGAAGGCCATACCGGCGTAGATCGTTCCTGAATTGCCGATGATGGTGTTGCCGACCACCGAAAAGCCGGAGCTGTCGCCGCCGACCGAGGCTCCGGTCAGCGTATCGGTGGAGTCCACCGTGAGGTCGAGCGTGAAGGATTGCGGCGATGTGCCGGTATTGACAACGCTGAGCTGGCTGGACGAAGTGGTGGTCTGCGCCGACAGCAGCTGGGTGACGCCGGCGAGATTTTGCGTCAGCACCGTCGACAGCGTGCCGGTATCGAGCTGGAGCTCGTTGTTCTCGTTGAAGGACAGGCCGAGATCGGCCATCGTCATGCCGCCGACCGTCCCGCTGAGCACCTGCTGCAGCTGGGTCATGAGATCGCGCATCGTGCTGTCGCCGAACAGCACCGCGCTCGACGCGGCCGTGCCGTCGGAATTCTGCGCCGACTGCGCGATCACCTGGTCGCGAAATGCGTTGTAGTTGGTGACGAAGGTCTGCAGCGCTGACGTGATCTGGCTGGTGTCGGTCTCGATGCTGATGTTGACGCTGGTGCCGCTCGGCGTCGGCTGCAGCAGGTCGAACGTGACGCCGGACAGGACGTCGGAAATGTCGTTGGTGTTACGCGTGAGCGCGATGCCGTCGAGGGTGAACTCCGCGGACTGCGACTTCTGCAGCACGTCGGTGAACGCCCCGGACGTGTCGGTGACGCCGAGCTCGTTCAGGATGTCATCGCCCGACGTCGACGAATAGGCGATGTCAGCGGCGTCCTGCGTCCCCGTCAGCACCATCTCGTAGGACCCGCTCGACACCTGGACGATGGAGGCCTGGACATTGGTGGTCGAGGTCTGGGCGTTGATGGTGTCGACGATATCCTGCATCGACATGCCGCTGGTGATCGAGATCGCCGTGCTGGTGCCGCCGGACAGGCCGAGCGAGAAAGTGCCGGACAGGCCCAGCGCCATCGAGCTGCTCGACTGCGAGGAGCCGATCACCTTCTGCGCGGTCGCGAGCTGGGTGATCTGGAGCGTGTGATCGCCGGTCGCCGAGCCACTGTTGACGCTCATGTTGAGCGCCGACGAGGCGCTGACGTCACCGGAGGACGAGATCGTCGCCGCCCGGGTGGCGAACGCGTTGGTGGCAATCGAATTGATGATCGACGTGCTGAGCGACGACAACCCGGTCGCCAGCGTCGACAGCTCGGTCTGCAGCGATTGATAGGCCGTGATCTTGGCCTGGTTCGCGGTGATCGTCGTGGTGATCGAGGTCGCCGCTGCGAGCTTGGCGTTGACCTCGGCCTCGATCAGGGCATCCCAATCGATGCTGGTCGAATTGGTCGTGCCGGTCGTTGTCACCGTGCTGGCGGAACTGGTCGACGTCGTGTTTGATGTGCTCGAGGTGGCGCTGCTAACCGTCATGTCGACACTTCCGCCGCGATAGGAATCGGGCCGGCATCATGCCGGCCCGATCGGTCTTTCGAATTAGCCGAGCAGCTTCAGCAGGTACTGCGGCATCTGGTTCGCCGCGGTTTCAGCGGAGACCGCGGCCTGGGTCTTCACCTCGGCCGAGGACAGCGTCGCCTGCTCGGAGGCGATATCGACGTCTTTGATCGCCGAGTTGGCCGACTGCAGGTTCTGGGTCTGGGTCGAGATCGAGTCGGCGCTGAAGTTGAAGCGGGATTCCTGAGCACCGATCTCGGCGCGTGCGGACGAAACCTTGTCGATCGCGGTGTCGAGAGCCGTCATCGCGCTGGTGGCGCTCGACAGGCTGGACACATCGAGCGACGTCACGGACAGCGACGAGGCCGTGAGGCTCGTCAGCGTGATCGTGATGGTGTCGGCCGAGGTCGAACCGACCAGCACCGAGACGCCCGAGGAGAACACGCTCGAACCGTCGAGCAAGCTCTGGCTGCTGTAGCGGGTTCCGCTGGCGATCGAGTCGATTTCGCCCTTGAGCTGCGTGAATTCCGAGTTGATGTAGGCGCGGCTGGAATCGGCCACGGTGCCCGAGGCGGACTCGGAAGCCAGCGACTTCATGCGGGCCAGGATGTCCGAGATGTTGGAGGCGCCGCCGTCGGCGGTCTGCAGGATCGAGGTCGCCTGCGCCGCGTTGGTGGCGGCCTGCTGCAGCGTCGTGATGTCCGAGGAGATGCGGGTCGAGATCGCAAGACCGGCCGCGTCGTCGGAAGCCGAGGTGATGCGCGAGCCGCTCGACAGCTTCGACAGCGCGCTGGTTTCCTGCTGCGAGTTGATGTTGAGGTAACGGACCGCGGAGTTCGCGGCGGTGTTGGTGGAGATTGCCGGCATGAGTAGCTCCTGTGCTGATGGGGCATGGCATGCCGCATCGTGAAAAAGAGAGGTGACGCGGATCCAGCCCCCGTCCGCCCGATCAAACGGGCCGGCCGCCGGTGGTCAGGCGCAAAATCTTCAGAAGCTGGAATTTATGGTTAGCAGTCGGTAAACGCGCCGCGCAGGTCGCGCTCGTGCCGCTTCAGCATCTCGCGCAGCTGCTGCCGTCCTCGCTTCAACAGCGACTCCACCGCGGCCACGGTCGTGTCCATGACCTCGGCGATCTCGCCGTTGCTCATGTTCTCGTGATACGACAGGATCACTGCGACGCGCTGCTGCTCGGGCAGGCGCTGCATCGCGACCTCCAGCAGATTGCCGATCTCGTTGCGCTCGATCACGGCGGAGGCATCGAGCTGGGTGTCTGCGACCTCGGGCACGACATCGACATTCTCGGTGCGCGGCTTGCGGCGCAGATCGATGCAGCGGTTGCTGACGACGCGATAGAGCCAGGTCGAGAACTTTGCGCGGCCATGCTGCCAGCGGCCGCGATGGGTCCACACTTTCAGCATCGTGTCCTGCACGACGTCTTCGGCGTCGGCGGCGTTGCCGACGATGCGCAGCGCGATCGCGTAGGCGCGATCGACGTGGCGTTCGACCAGAGCACGAAATGCCGTCTCGTCGCCGGCGGCGAGACGGTCGAGCAAGTCCTTGTCTTCGTCGTGGATCTCGACGGTGTCGAGCGGGCCCGCATCGGCAACGGTGGGGACGTTGCTCCACGGAGCAGCCGCTTCGGCCGGTGCAACCGCGGCCGGCGTGGCCTCCACTTCGGCCGGTGCCCTCATATCAAGCGCGTAACTCATCCGCCGCTCTCCAACCAACGCCGCTGGCACACATTCCATGCGGCTTCTGAGCGTTGAACGGTGGGGTCCAGCAAACCAGGCGAACTTTTTTCGTTATTTTTCAAACGCTTAGCTGGATGTTTTTGCCGACCGCCCGGCAAAAGCTGCCGCTGCGCGCAGGCGCAGGGAAAAATGCGACGGAGTTTGGAGCAGTCGTTCAGCATCGCCTCGCATTTCCGCGGAAGAGATCGTCGCGTCGGAAAACGCTGTTGTCACACCAACTAACGCCACGCGAACCCATGCATGCGCCGAGCATGCGAGTGACTCACCGCCGTTGGTCGCCATCTTGCATTCGACGATTGCGACCAGGCAATTTTTTCCGAATCACTGTTTCGACGTTATCGGATTTTTTGAATCTGTCAGTCGCGAAGCGCGCGTTTTCGAATCTCGCATCAACTTTTTTGAACTGTCGCGCCTGATTTGTCTCACGCGCGCGTTCAACGCATGAGGACTGGCGGGAATTTTGCGCATGACGATCATGACGGTCGACGCGACGCGTCGAGCGCAGAATGTTTCTGCATGTTCATTCGATGTTTTCGATACATTTCTGTTGCGCGCCTGCACGACGCCGGATGGCGTATTTGAAGGGGTTTTTCAGCGTTGCTGCATTGCTGAAAAGTTTCCGAACATGTCCGCCAGTTTCGTTCAACATCGAATCCAGGCGGAGGCGCGGGCGCGCAAGGTAGCGCAGGAGCGGTGCGGCTCAACTGAAGTACGCATCGCCGACATCTACAAATACTTTCCGTTCAGGCTGTTCGGCCTGACCCGCGATGCGCTGCACGATCTCGCGCAGATCGAGTTCGACACCGAACTGGAGCTCTGCCGCGTCAATCCCGAAATGCTCGAGCAATATCTGGACATGAAGCGCGGCGGCTTTCGCGTCGGCTTCATTTCCGACACCTACTGGAGCACCGACCAGCTCGCGCAGCTGCTGCGTTCCTGCAGTCCCGGGCTGAGCTGGGATTTCCTTTATGCGTCCTGCGATCACGGCAGCAGCAAGAGCGAGGCGCTGTTTGAGGCCTATCTCGCCGAGCAAGGCATCGACGCGGCAAGCTCGTTCCATGTCGGCGACAACCACACCGCCGATATCAAGGGCGCGCGCCGTCACGGCATCCGTCCGCGCTACTACCCGCAGGCCGGCGCGGCGCTGGCTTCCAAGTTTCAACGCGAGACATCGATCTTTGAATTGCTGTGCCCCGATCAGCCGTCGCGGCTCGACTGCGGCGCCCGCACGCTGCGGCGCGCGGTGACGGCGAAGAGCGCGGAGCCTGCTCCCGCTTTCGACCTCGGCGTGACCGTGCTCGGCCCGGTGATGGCGGCGTTCGACGCATTCATTGCCGCGCGGCGCAGCGCGCTTGCTCGCGAGGGCGCGCGCGTTGCGGTCGGCTTCCTCGGCCGCGACGGCCTGCTGCCGCATCGCGTCTGGCAGGCAAACCACGGCGAGACCGGCGCCTATATCGAGATCAATCGTCGCGTCAGCCTGGTCGGGTCTGCCGATACGCTCGAACCACTCTGTGAGCTGCTGAGCCGGGTCGTCAAGATCGACGCGGCGACCTTTATCGACATCGTCAAGGTGCAGCCGCCCGCCGTGATGAAGTTCTTCGCGCAGTATCCCGACGGCATTGCCAGCGGCCGCGAACTCGCCGACGCCCTGCCCGATCTGATGGACCCGCGCGAGATCACCGATATCGCTGCCGGTGTCCGGACCCGTTTGCTGACCTATCTTCGCGCGGATATCCGGGATTTCGATGGCTGCACCGATCTGATCCTGGTCGACCTCGGCTATTCCGCAAGCGTGCAGAAGTCGTTGCGGCGAATTTTCGATCGCGAGGGCATCCGCATCCGCCTGCACGGCGCCTATCTGCTGACGCTTGACGATGCCTTCGACGGCATCTCCGATGACGACACCGCGGAGGGCCTGGTCTCTGATCGCGTCGTCACGCCGCACGTCAAGCGCATGCTGATCCGCAACGTCGCCTTGCTGGAGCAGCTGTGCTGTTCTAGGGAAGGATCGGCGCGGGATTATCGCGGCGGTGAGGTATTGCGCGAGGGTGATCAGCGCCCGGCCGCCCAGCTGGCGCTGGCGACCGAGGTGCAATCCGGAACGCTGGCCTATGTTTCGCGCGCCCGCGAGCTGGCACCACGCTACGGATTGCAGCCCGATGCCGCCCCCGCGGTCGCGGCGCGCTGGACGGCCGCCGTGCTCGGACGCCTCCTGCTGCTGCCGGACGATGATGAGCTCGCGCTGCTCGGCGGCATCAAGCATGACGTCAATCTCGGCACCCCGGCGCTGGCGCCATTGCTCGATGCCGACTTCGTCAATGATAGCATCATCGCCCGCGGCCTCATGACCGCCTGCACGGCTCCGGCGCCCCCGATGTGGCTGGCGGGCAGCTTTGCCGCCCTGTCGCCGTCGCATGCCTATCTCTACACGCTGTTCGGCGCCAATCGCCTGCCCGCTAGCGTGTTCGGCGAAGCGCTGTGCGGGACGCTGCAGGTCGGTCTGTTCGAGCGGAACGGCCAGGCGTCGCTGGAGGCGATCAGCGTCTATCACACCGGGCTCGGCGATCTTCGCCTGCGGATCCCGCTGTCGCGCCGGATGGCAATCGCGACTATCGTGCTGCCGCTGGCCAAGCTCACCCGCGACGGGATGCTCCACGGCATCACGGTCCAATATGGCGAGAGCGCCGCGAAAGCCGCCGAGGGTTCGAACGTGACAGCGATCGCCGAGCGACGGCTCATCGATGTCGGCCTCGAACGGCGCGGCCGTCACTTCCGCGCCACCAGTGACGACGGCATGCTGCTCATCCCCGTCGACGGCTTCGAAGACGACGTCGCCATCTACACGGTCGCGCTGACCGCCCTCGACCATGACCGCATCCTTGCGGTCGCGGACCGCGACGGCAACGGCGCCGCTTCGGCCACACTGACCTGGCGCAGCGCCAGAGGCATGCCGACAACGAACAACAACAGCTGATTTGTCCGCCTGATCCGGCCGCCCCGCACGTAGAAGGTTAACGAGGGGTAGTGCGGGCATGACTTCTGTTGACACGGCGCAAGCTGACGGCTTGCAGACGAACTTCGACCAATTGCTGGCGGCGAACGGCATCCGGATGAGCGCGGCGCAGCGCCGGCGGCTCGCATGGTTGTCGGAGCGGCTCGGACCCGCGGTCGTCCATCAGGCCGGCTCGGCGCCGGCGAGGGACCATGGCGTCATCATCCTCGTCGAGCCGCCGAGCGGCCCCGCCGCCGAGATACTTTACCGGTCGCTTCGCGCCGACTGCGCGGTCGTCGTCCCCTTCGGCGAGAATCCCGCCTTCGACTTCCTGAAATCCAAGTTGACCGACTTCGGAACGATCGGGCCGAGTTTCGATGGCCCGCATGAGATGTGGTGGGGCGGCCTCAATTGGCGCCCGATCGCGCCCGAGCAAGGCTCAAGGTCCGAGGCATCGCTGCGCGTGGTCTCCTGCTATTCCCGCGCTTGCGGCGACGACCATGCCCGCGCTCTCCGCGACAAGCTGGCCGAATTTCGGATCCCCTGCGATATCGCACCGATCGACACCGCAGACGGCGAGCACATGCGCGCAGCCGAGAAATCCGCCTTCTTGCTGCGGATGTGGGAGCAGCATCGCGAGCCGCTGCTGTTCATCGAGGCCGACGCAGTCCTCAGCGAGCCGCCAATGCTGCCGTCGACCCTCGCATGCGACATCGCGCTCCACAAATGGAACCGGTGGGAAATGTCGGCGCGCACCCTCTATCTCGCCCGTTCGCCCGCCGCCGAAGCGGTGCTGCGCAACTGGCATCACATCGCGAGCGCCTATCCCGCGGTCTGGGAAGGCTATCTGCTCGACCAGGCCTGGAGCCTGACATCGTCACAGATGGCGCTCGACACCGTCTGGCTGCCGCGCTCATACCACGCTCCGGCCGAAGACGCCGGCACGCCCCGCCACACCACGGTCGTTCACGACCTGCCCACCGACGGCAGCGATCTTGGACCGGACGCCGAATTCGGCGTCGCGATGCGGGCCGCGCGGCGCGCCAGCCGCAGCGGCGGCCGTGACGCCATGATCGTGATCCGGTCGCAGGCGGCCTCGAATAATGCGATCACCGTGATCATGCGCGATATCGCGACCAGCGACGCGCGCGAAATGGCTGCCAGCATCGAGGCGGTCACCGGCGCGTTCGCGGCCGATTGCGGGGGGTTCGGCCGGCTCGAGCTCGCACTCTGCCCCTGGCAGGACGATATCCGCGCGGCGAAATCGGCCGCGAAAAGCGCGAACAACCGCATCATCGAGATCGCGCCGTGGCAGGCGCTGCCGGCCGATCTGTTCCGCACCGTGGGCCAGTCCCGCGATGCCGGCAGCGTCGTCGTGATGGCCGGGCAGCGCGGCTGATGAATGCTGGGAAGACAGAGCAAGGCAAGGACATCGACATCGTGAAGACAATCATCCTTCTCACCGGCGTCGCCAACCAGCAATTCGCGCTCACCGCGCTGCTGAAGGCGCATAATCCGGCGCTGTCATTCCGCTGCGCGGTGACCGCCGAGGAGCTCGCCGCGATCGAGCCGGAGGTCTTGCGCGAGGCCCGGCTGTTGGCCTTCACCACCAGCGTCATCGTGCCGGAGCACATTCTGGCGGCGCTCGGCCATGGCGCCTACAATTTCCATCCCGGCCCGCCGCAATATCCCGGCTGGGCGCCGGCGCATTTCGCGCTTTATGACGGCGCCCGCACCTTCGGCGCGACGGCCCATGTGATGGCCGCGCGCGTCGATTCCGGCCCGATCGTCGGGGTCGAGTCCTTCATCATTCCCGACAAGATCAGCGTGCGCGGTCTCGAACAGATCGCCTATGTGCGGCTTGCCCATCTGTTCTGGGGGATGTCACGCGATCTCGCCTGCGATCCGACGCCGTTGGCGGAATTGGAGATCGCCTGGTGCGGAATCAAGAGCACGCGGTGGATGTACCGCAAGATGTGCGAGCTTCCCGCCGGCATCAACCCCAGTGAGCTGGCGCGCCGGATCCGCGCCTTCCACGACGACTTTCGCGGCATCCCGCTGACCTGCTCGTTGCACGGCATCCGCTTCCAGCTAGCTACGACTGCCATGCGGGTGCCCGAGGCACCACAGGTGGTCTCGCCGCCGCTCGCCGCGGCCTCCTGAGAAACGGCTCAACCGCGCGTCGCACGGCCCCGGACCTCGCGGTGCCGCTGCAAGTGCGCCCTCACCGCGCGCTCCGCGGCGCGCGCGGAGCCGAAATAGCCACCGTCGAGGCCGTCAAAGGCGCGATCCGAGGAGAAGAAGCAGAAGCCGCTTTTGTCGCTGACGACGATGCCGGCGGTCCGATCCGATACTTCGATGACATAGGCTTGAGACATTTGGGCTTGGGACATGCGTGTTCGATCGCCGGACGACGGCGCTCCTGTCTGATTGTCGGATGCTTTGGATTTGTCGAAGCGATCAACAACAGACGCCGGTCGCCGCCGAGACGCAGCGACGCTGCATGCGGCTTCGCATGTCGCACATCAAGCTGCGGTGGTCGTGTCTCATTGCGGTGGCCTTGAACAACGCGGGGTATCGCGCAGCAATATCCGGCCGAACCGCGCGGCGGTCAATGAAATGGCTGACCAAAGATAAGAGTCCGGCGCGACGCCTCATTCGCGGCCAGCGGAAAAACAGCACAGTTTTGGTGGTGACGGTCGTGGAGCGCTGAATTGGCCCGGCACCGTGCATCCCGGTGCCCGGCCATGATCGCTCAGGGCAGGATCGGCGGATGATAGGTGAAGGTCGCCATCAGGATCGCCGCCAGCAGCATCACGATCGGGAAGTGGATGAAGAACTGCACCGAGGTGTAGCCGATCAGATCCTTCGACTTCAGGCCGAGGATGCCGAGCAGCGGCAGCATCCAGAACGGGTTGATGAAGTTCGGCAGCGTCTCGGCGATGTTGTAGACCATCACGGTCCAGCCGAGATGCGCGCCGATGTCGTTGGCCGCCTTCATGATGTAGGGCGCCTCGATGATCCACTTTCCGCCGGCCGACGGCACGAAGAAGCCGAGCAGCGCCGAATAGATTCCGACCAGGAACGAAAACACGGTGGAATTGCTGGAGGCACCGACGAACCAGTGCGCGATCGTGTCCGACAGCGTCGTGCCGCTGCTGTTCGGGACCTTGGTCAGGATCTGCGCAATGCCGGCGTAGAACGGAAACTGCAACAGCACGCCGGAGACACTCGGCATCGCCTTCGAGAACGACTCGATGAGGCTGCGCGGTCGCCAGTGCAGCACGATGCCGAGGATGAGAAAGACGAAATTATAGGTGTTGAGGCCCGACAGCGTGATCAACGGATTGCCCGACTGGAATGTCTGCCACAACCAGCCGGCGGCAAGGAGCGCGATCAGGATCGTCAGCAGCGGGCTGAACTCCAGCCAGTCGCCCGGACGCGCCGGCTTCCTGGCCTCGATGCGATCATCGCCGAGCGCTACGCCGAGGTCTTCCGCCGTCCTGGCCTGATCGGGCGCCGGCGTCGTGAAATAGCAGATCGCAGCAGAGACCACGGTCACCATCACGACGGTGACCATATTCTGCCAGGTCAGGATGGTTTCGGAGAAACCGATCACGCCGGTGATCGGCAGAAGCGACGCCGGAATGCTGCCGGCATTCGCCTGCAACTGCGCAGCTGATGACGTGATGCCGAGGGTGAAGCCGCAGCCGAGCCCGAGATAACCGGCGGCGCCGGCCGCCCGGTAGTCGAGCCTGATG
Organism: Bradyrhizobium sp. KZN70725; assembly: GCF_055264925.1. Taxonomy (NCBI): domain Bacteria; kingdom Pseudomonadati; phylum Pseudomonadota; class Alphaproteobacteria; order Hyphomicrobiales; family Nitrobacteraceae; genus Bradyrhizobium; species Bradyrhizobium sp. KZN70725. The sequence continues at coordinate 11,282 of NZ_JBUYWT010000034.1, read as the reverse complement.
TCGGTGCGCCGTGCGATCTCCCGCACCAGAAGGCCGGAGAAGATCAGACTCAGGCCCCAGTTCAGCAGCGACAGAAAGATGCTGAGCACGCCGACAAAGACCACGGCTCCGCGCCCGGTCTTCGGCACGCTGGCGAGCCGCGCCAGCACGGCGGCCACCGGCGGCGACATCGCCACGACATAGCCGCCGATCGCCACCAGCGCCATCTGCATCGTGAAGGGAATCAGGTTCCAGAACCCGTCGCCAAAGGCGCGGCTGACGGCGAGCGGCGAACCGCCATGCAGGATCGCGCCGATTGCGACCGCAATCACCGCGATCAGGACGAAGACGTAGGCATCCGGAAACCAGCGCTCCGCAAACGCCACCAGGGCTTGCGAAAATCGCGCGATGATGTTGTCCGCGACAGGTTTTCGTAAGCTCACGGTTTGATCGTGCGTTGCATTCGTCATCAATCTGATCCCCTTCCGGTAATTCGGTTACTGCCTTCAATCGGGTTTCGTCATCAAAGCGCGAGCGTGAGATCGGTCAGCGGCACAGCCTGGCAGGCAAGGCACTGTCCCTCGCTGCCATCGACAGCGCCGAGATGGGTGAACTCGCCATCGACGACCTGAACCGCGCAGCTTTCGCATTGCCCGACACGGCAGCCGCTCGGCAGCGCGACGCCCGCCGCACCCGCCGCATCAAGCAGCGTCCCCTGCTCCGGCCGCCAAGAAAAACTCTGCTTGCTGCCCGCAAGCCGGACGGTGCGCGGCGCAAGATCGCTCGGCACCGACGGCGGCGACACGAAGCTCTCGGCAAAGATGTCGAAGCGCGGCACGCCGAGCGCCGTCACGGCCTCGATCTGCGCCGCAACGAATTCCGGCGAGCCGCAGATGTAGATCAGCGGCCGACGCGGCAACAGCGGCTCGACCTGCTCGAGATCAACCCTCCCCTTGCGCAACGCATGCGAGTCGATCGGGTCCTGCGCGAACGGCGCGGAATAGAACGTCACACGCATCAGCCCTGGAATACCGGCTTCCAGCTCCGCAAGCCGCTCGGCAAACGGATGCTCCCGGCTGCTGCGGCAGCCGTGGAGCAGCAGGATTTCGCCAACGCGATCTTGTGGGGCAATCCGTTGCAGCGTTTCGAGATGGCTGATGAACGGCGTGACGCCGATGCCGGCGGCGAGGAAGATCAGCGGCCGCTGCCCCTTCAATGGCGGCGTGAAGATGCCGCCCGGCGGCTCCAGCACGACCTCGTCTCCGACGGCAAGACGGTGCAGACGATCCGGCATGAAGAACGGCGCATCGCCACTCGGCGCCTCATTGAAGAAGCGCCCCTTCACCGCTATCGAGAGCACATCCGGCCGATCGCCCGATCCGGTCAGCGAATAGGCCCGTGCCTGCGTTGCGCCGGGCAGCGAGACCATCACGTGCTGGCCCGGTAGGAAGTCGGGCAGCGGACCGCCGTCAAGCGGCAGCAGGTTGAGCGCGATGACATTAGCTGCCTCGGCGCGACGCGCGCCGACCCTGAACCGCCGCTGACCGCTCCACAGGCCACGACTGGCAATTCTGTCGCGCCTGATATCGCAGACGATCGCGCGCAGCGGGACGGAGCCGCTGACCGGATCGCGCGCATCGTCATGCAGCACGGCGTTGATGTTGCGGGTGTGGATGCCTGCCGTCGCGGAACGCTCGCGGCCGAGCGGCGGACAGTCTTCCCACCAGCCGAATTCGGCGACGACGACGCGATCGTCGAGCGCCGCATTGATGCGTACCTTCAGGCGCACGGCACCGCCATGCGTCTCCACCACGGCCCAGTCGCCTTCGGCAAGGCCACGCCGCTTGGCGAGCTGCGGACTGATCTCGACGGCCGGATCGAGCGACCTGCGCCGCAGCGAGGCGACGTGCCGATAGGAGGAGTGAACGAACCAGCCGCTCTTGGCGGTGGAAAGCACGAGCGGAAAGCGTGCGTCCGGCGCTGCCGTGAGCGGGCTGCCGACCGGCTCGACGTGGTCGGGCAAGGGATCATACCCATGTCCCAGCATCAGCTCCGAATAGATCTCGACGCGGCGTGTCGGCGTTGAGAATCCGACAACCGTCCGGTCCTCGCGCGCCACGGCGTATTTTTCGTCGCGGAAGATCTGCGGGAAGCGGCGGCCTTCGGGATGCGCGCGCAGATCCTCGACACCGATGCCGAGCGGCGCCAGCTGGTAATTCCACCCGGCCTTGATGTCGCCGCCGAAGAACAAGTCGCCCATCCCGAGCTTGAGCGCGAGCGCGGCGGCGATGTCGTAATCGGCCTTCACTGCACCGACCGGCTCGACCATGCGCGGGCGAAATTGCACGGTCTCGACAGCTTCCTGCGTGATCTCGAATCCGATCTTGAGCGCATCGCGCTCCCACGGCGTGCTGGCGGGCAGCACGAAATCGGCGCTCTCCGCGGTCGGGTTCATGAACATGTCGATATGAACCTGGAATTCCAGCGCGTTCAGCGCGGCGCGGTTGCGCTCGGAATGGCCCTGCGAGACGACGAAGTTGGTGCCGAACGCGACCAGCGCGCGCACCCGGTAAGGCTCGCCGTCAAGCACGGCCCTGCTGAAATCGCGCGCCGTGATCCAGCCCTTGGCCGGCGGGCCGAGCGGCAGCTCAGTAATGCCCAGCGCCTTCGCCTGCTGCTCCGGCGACAGGATGTTGTAGTCGTTGAGGGCACGGGTCGGCGGCGGCACCGGCCAGCGATTGCCGCCGGGCCGATCGCAAGCGCCGGTCAGCGCATACAACGTTGCAATCGTGCGCTCGATCGCGGTCGCGTTGGTGTGCTGGCCGACGCCGGTCCAGGAATGGTAGGCGAGCCGCGGCCGGCGAGCGAGCAGCGTGTTGAACCCGTCGACGTCCTCGACAGGAAGCCAGGTCAGCTCCGCGACGCGCGCCGGCGTGTATGGCGCGGCTCGCTCGACGAGCAGTTCGAACGCGGTAGCCGCCGCTATCAGCCGGCCGTCGCGTGTGCGGACCTGCAGCGCGCCACGCAGCCGGCCACAGCTCTCCGGCGCGTAACGCGTGTCGCAAGGCACGGGCGCGCCCGACGCATCGAGACGAACGAAAGCCTCCGGCGCGCCATCCGGCCACAATGCGTCGGCGCGCAGGAAGCGTCCGGTCGCACGATCGACCAGCAGCGATCCATTGGTCCATGCGCTGACGAAATCCGCATCGAAGCTGCCGGTAGCGATGAGGTGACGGATCGCGCCCATCGCGAGCGCGCCGTCGGCGCCCGGACGAACGCGCAGCCACAGATCGGCCTGCTGCCCCGAGCCGTTCGGCTTGGGATCGATCACCACGACCTTGGCGCCGCGCCGCCGCGCATCGGCGATCCGCGTTGCCTGGGCAAGCCAGGTCCGCGCCGGATTGTGGCCCCACAGGATAATCGCATCGGCATTGTCGTAATCGGGAAAGCCGATGCCGCGGCCGAAGGTCAGCGCGTGCGCATAGTCCTTGTGCCAGCCGCAGATCTCGACCGCATAGATCAGATTGGGGCTGCCGAAGCCGCGGATGAAGCGCTCGACCCACTCGAAACTGTCGACCATCGGTGTGCCGCTCGGCGTGGTGACGCCGAACGCCACCGCCTCGGCGCCGCTCTCGGCGCGGATCGTGCCGAGCCGGGCGGCGATCTCGGTCAACGCCTCGTCCCACGACACCTCGACCCAGCCCGGATCGGCGGCGCCGCGCGGCTGGGTTCGCTTGAGCGGGACGGTCAGCCGGCGCGGGCTGGCGACGATTTCGGGCGCCGCCCTGCCCTTGGCGCAAAGCGCGCCGCCTGTCGGGTGGTTATTCAATACCTCTACGCCGACAAGACGCCCATCCTCGACCACGGTGACGGCACCGCAGCGCGAGCGACAAAGCGTGCAATAGCCGGGCAGCCGCTGTTTCACCGCCGTCTCACCTATCCCAGTCAATCCATGTGACGCATTTTTGTAATGCGTTACACATTTACGTCATACGCTACCGGCCGCGTCAAGGCTAAGTAATAATCAGCGACGAATCGGAGTTCCCAGCGAGAGGCGGCCACGACCACCGATGGACCAGAATTTGCGAGAACAGGTGCTGCAGCGGGTGCGGGCCGAGATCATTTCCGGGCAGAGCCTTCCGGGCACGATGTATTCGGTGCCGAGTCTCGCGGCGAGCCTCGGCGTCTCCTCGACGCCGGTGCGCGAAGCGCTGCTTGAGCTCAGCCGCGGCGGTCTGGTCGAGCCGATGCGCAACCGCGGCTTCAAGGTGGTCGAGCCGACGCTGACCGAACTGCGCAATCTGTTCGACATGCGCGAGGTGCTCGAGCTGCACGCCGCCGTGCTGGTCGCCGCCAATCCGCCAAAGGATCTAACAATCGTGCGCGGCTGGGCCGACCAGATCGCCAGGGCCGTCGAGACCGACGACGTCCAGCTCTATCTGGAAGCCGACCGCAACTATCATCGCGAGTTCGTCGCGGCCGCCGGCAACGACCTGCTGACCGACACGGTGATGGGCCTGCGCGACAAGATGCGGCTCTACGGCATCAGCTCCCGCGCCGGCCACGAGCGGCAGCAGGCGTCAGTGCCCGAGCACTATCGGTTGATCGAGCTGGCGCTCGCCGGCGAGACCGAGGCGCTGACCGCCCTGCTGCGCACTCACATCCGCTCCTGGGAGCCGATCTTCGTCGATGCATTGCTGCGCTCGAAGGAGCATGCGCGCGAGCCGCTGCGGCAGGCCCGCGGCTGATGCGGAACGGAGGCAGTTAGCCGGTCGTGCTGACCGGCTAGTCCAGAATGCTCTTGTACTGCTCCGAGAAGACATCGCGGCCGATGATCAGCCGCATCACTTCAGAGCTTCCAGCGAGGATTCGATTGACGCGCGCGTCGGTAAACATGCGACTGATCGGATATTCATCCATGTAACCTGCGCCGCCGTGCAACTGGACGCCAAGATCGAGCATCTTCCACTCGACCTCCGACGACATCATCTTGGCCTTGGCGCCCATATTGCTGGTCAGGCGTCCGGCATTGTGCTCGGCCACGCAGTGATCGACATAGACCTGCACGAGATCGATTTCGGCATCCATCTCCGCCATGCGGAACTGGGTGTTCTGCTGTTCGGCAAGCGGCCGGCCAAACAATTTGCGGTCCATCACGTAAGTGCGCGTGATGTCGAACGCCTTGCGGCCATTGGCGATCGATCCGACCGCGGAGATCAGCCGCTCCTCGGCAAGGCCTTCCATGAGATAGTAAAAGCCCTTGCCGGGTTCTCCGAGCACGTTGGCCTTGGGCACCTTCACATTGTTGAAGAAGAGTTCGGCAGTGTCCTGCGCCGGCATGCCCATCTTCTTGAGATTGCGGCCGCGCTCAAAACCTTCCATGCCGCGCTCGACGATCAGGAGCACCATGGCATGCTTCTTCTCGGCGCCCGTGAGCTTGGCCGCCACGATCACCACGTCGGAATTGATGCCGTTGGAAATATAAGTCTTCGAGCCATTGAGCAGGAAATGATCGCCCTTGTCTTCCGCGGTCGACCGCATGCCGGCGAGGTCTGAGCCCGCGCCGGGCTCGGTCATCGCGATGGCCAGGATGGTCTCGCCGTTGACGCATTTCGGCAGGAATCGGTCGCGCTGCTCCTCGGTGCCGAAGCGCTTGAAGTAGGATCCGACCAGTCGGCTGTGCAGCGTGTTGAACCAGCCCTTGCAGCCCGAGCGCGCGGTCTCCTCGATGATGATCTGCTCGTAACGGAAGTCCTCGTCGCCCATTCCGCCGTATTTTTCCTCGGGCCAGATCATCAGGAAGCCGAGGTCACCGGCCTTCTTGAACGCGCTGCGGTCGACGATGCCGGCTTCCCGCCACTCCTCCATGTGAGGCGTGATCTCGCTGGCGAGGAACTTGCGGTAGGAGTCGCGGAAAATGACCTGGTCTTCGGTAAAGCTGCGCATCAATCACCCAATAGCGCTCTCATGGAACCCCGCCGGCGTGCGGCGAGGCATCGTAAAAAGTTTAGAGCGCCGGTTCTGCTTCGATCAAAACCGACGCTCCGTCATCGAAACAGGCGAGGCCTTACTTGCCCTTCCAGTTCGGCGCGCGTTTTTCGGCAAAGGCAGCCGCACCCTCGCGGGCATCCTCGGATACGAAGACAGGACCGACGATCTCCTGCTGCTTCTTCCACATCTCATCTTCCGGCCAGAGCCGGGATTCGACGATCACCTGCTTGGATGCCTTGACGGCGAGCGGGCCGTTGGCGCCGATCGCTGCCGCGAGCTCGAGCGCGGCGTCGAGTGCCGGGCCGTCGGTCACGCGATTGATGATACCGAGTTGATAGGCGCGCTCGGCGCCGAAGAACTCGCCCGTCAATGCGAACTCCATCGCCACACGGAACGGCATCTGGCGCGGCATGCGGATCAGCCCGCCGGCGGCGGCCGCCAGCCCGCGCTTCACCTCGGGGATGCCGAACTTGGCGTTGCGGTTGGCGACGATCATATCGCACGACAGCGCGATCTCCATCCCGCCGGCGAGCGCGTAGCCGTCGACAGCCGCGATCAGCGGCTTCTTCGGCGGGGCCTCGGTCAGGCCGGCGAAGCCGCGGCCGGGGATCGACGGCCGCTCGCCTTTCAGGAACCCCTTGAGGTCCATGCCCGAGCAGAATGTGCCGCCGGCGCCGGTGATGATGCCGACGCTCAGGGAATCGTCGGCGTCGAGCCGGTCGATCGCCGCGGCCACGCCCTTGGAGAGGGCGAGGTTGGCCGCGTTCTTGGCTTCCGGCCGGTTCAGGGTGATGATCAGTATCGGTCCGCGGACTTCAGTGAGGACCGGGGTTTCTTCGGACATCGCTTTGGTCTCCTGATCGCTTAACGCGGAGCCATGCGGATGGCGCCGTCGAGACGGACGTCTTCACCGTTGAAGTAGCCATTGGTGATCATGGTCAGCGCCAGATGCGCATATTCCTCCGGCATGCCGAGACGCTTGGGGAACGGCACCGACGCGCTGAGCGCGGCCTTGACGTTTTCCGGGGCGCCCTGCAGCAGCGGGGTGTTGAAGATGCCCGGCAGGATGGTGTTGACGCGGATGCCTTCGGCCATCAGGTCGCGCGCGATCGGCAGGGTCATGCCGACCACGCCGGCCTTCGAGGCAGAATAAGCCGCCTGCCCCATCTGGCCATCCTCGGCCGCGACGGAGGCTGTGTTGACGACCGCACCACGCTCGCCGTGCTCCAGCGGAGCCAGCGACAGCATCCCCTGCGCCGACTTGGCGATGCAGCGGAAGGTGCCGACGAGGTTGATCTGGATGATGCGGTTGAAGGCGTCGATCGGAAAGTGTGTGGGCTCGCCGGTCTTCTTGTCGCGGCCGGCGGTCTTCACCGCGTTGCCGGTGCCGGCGCAGTTTACCAGGATGCGCTCCTGGCCATGCGCCGCGCGGGCCTTGGCAAAGCCCGCATCGACCTGCTCGTCCGAGGTGACATCGACCTTGCAGAACACACCGCCGATTTCCTTGGCGATTGCTTCACCCTTGTCTTCGTTGAAGTCGAAGATCGCGACTTTCACGCCTTGCGCAGCCAGCGCGCGCGAGGTGGCAGCACCAAGGCCGGAAGCGCCGCCGGTGACGACGGCGGCGACCGATGAATCGAGTTTCATGGCAATATCCTTTCGCAATCACATGCGTTCGATGATGATGGCCGGTGCCATGCCGCCGGCGGCACACATGGTGACCAGGCCATAGCGTCCGCCGCTGCGCTCGAGCTCGTCGAGCGCAGTGCCGATCAGGATCGATCCGGTCGCGCCGATCGGATGGCCGAGCGCGATCGAGCCGCCATTGATGTTGACCTTCTCGCGGTCCAGCTCGAGGTCGCGGATAAACTTCTCGGCGACGACCGCGAAGGCCTCGTTGATCTCCCAGACGTCGATGTCGTTCTTGGTCAGGCCGGCCTTGGCGAGCACCTTCTTGGCCGCCGGAACCGGCGCGTTGAGCATCAGGGTCGGATCGTCACCCTGGTTGGCATAGGCCACGATGCGGCCGCGCGGCTTGAGGCCGTGCTTCTCGGCATATTCCTTCGACGTGATCAGCACCGCGGCGGCGCCGTCCACCACGCCCGAGCTGTTGCCGGCATGATGCACGCCCTTCCAGTCGAGGTCCGGATAGCGGCGCTGGATCTGCTTCTTGAAGGTCACGCCGTTGCCGAGATCGAAATCGGCAAGCTGTTCGAAGCTCGGCTTCAGCGAAGCCAGTCCTTCGGCAGTGGTTTCCGGGCGCGGGAATTCTTCGCGATTGAGCGCAACGCTGCCGTCGTCGTTGAGGACGGGGATCACCGACTTGGCGAAGCGGCCTTCATCGATCGCCCGCTTGGCGCGCTGCTGGCTCGTCAGCGCCAGGGCATCGCAGGCCTCGCGGCTGATCCCCTCGCGCGTCGCGATGGCGTCGCCGCACACGCCCTGGTGCGACTGCGGGTGAATCTCGTCGAGCGCCGGATTGCCTGAACCCATCATCCGCGCCGGCTGCCCGGCCTTGGAACGCTCGGCTGCCAAGGTCTGTTGGTAGCTCATCATCTCGGTGCCGCCGGCGATGACGCAATCTTCCATCCCCGACATCACGGACGCTGCCGCGAGGTTCACCGAGGTGATGCCGCCACCGCAGAAACGATCCAGCGTCGTGCCGCTGGCGTTGATATCGTAGCCTGCCGCGAGCGCCGACATGCGTCCGAGATCGCCGCCCTGCTTGCCTTCCTGAGTCGATGTCGACCAGATGATGTCATCGACGGTCGACGTATCGAGCTTGTTGCGCTCCTTGAGCGCGCCGAGCACCGTCGCGGCCAGATGCTGCGGATGCAGGTGCGACAGCGCTCCCTTGCCCGGCTTGCCGATGCCGCGCGGCGTGCGAACTGCGTCAATGATGTATGCTTCAGACATGCGTTTCCCTTTGCTTCGGATGTTTCGTTAGCTCGCGCTCGTACCGATAGTCCCAACCGTTTCCGCGAGGCGTCAACGGTGTGGCGTCACCGCAAGCGGCTCGGCAATCGAGTTGCGCTGATCTTCGAAGTACCCGAAGCGCGGCACCTGCCGGAGTTGCGGCTCGTCGGCGCAGGCAGGCTTATCGCAATCCTGCGCAAACAACGGCGCACCGGCCGGGGCGGCGTGGGGACCGAGAGCATACTTCTGCTCTTGCGGCAGATAGATCAGCTGGCCGATCTGGGTAAGCGTCAAGGTGAGACGCGACACTGTCGATCGGGGAAGACCACAGCGATCGGCGATTTCGCGATTTCCCAGGCGTATGCTTCGACCTTCGAAGCAACGCACGATGTCGAATGCGCGCGACACCACCTGGATCACGCGACGGTTGTCCGTGCCGGCGGTCTCTTGCGCCATCAGTACCTCAGATCGACGTCCCATCGTTTACGCCTCACTCCTCATTTTCCATACGGGTGAACGAAGCCCACTCTGCTTCGGGCGGCAGACGCCGATCCGCGACATCACTGCCGGGGCGCGCATCGCTCGCGCGCCCGAACTGATGTGCGGGATTCGGCGGCAGGGGTCCGCGGCGCGCTCCGCGTGGGCGGCTGCAGCGGTGCTGCACGGGTTTTTCCGGGATCGACGGTCTGACGCGATGGCCGGTCGCTCCGGCGTTCGGTCTGCCCGCGGTGATCACACCGACGCTCCGCTCGGCGAAGCGTGGGGCGGGCTCGGCAAGGTCATTCTCAGCCTGTTCGAGGCCGCTGCGCACGGAATGCACGAGCACCTGGTTTTCCAGCCAAATGAAGCCGCGACCGCGCGGGGCAAGCAGCTTCGGATGTCTCTGGCCGGCCAGCATCAGGCGGATTCTTTCCCTAGGGTTTTGGGCTTTAATTAATTGATTAATTAGTCAGGTGATTAAAGTGGGCGCTGTCCCCTGTCAACAGCCCTCGCCGCAGGGCGCCCCGCGCTCAGCCCGCACCTTCATCCCAACGCCTGTCAGCGCAGTGATTACGGACCTGTCGTGGTGAACTTCGTCAGATTCAGACCGCGGCCGAGCGGCGATCGAAATTCCTCACGCGATAGCGGACGTGCCCCGACAATTTGCCAGCCGGTACGAAGCGCACGCGCAAGCGTGCAATAGACCTGTAAAAACTCAGCCGTAAAAAATGCTCTGCAATGAACGGGGACGCCGACAGAAATTGTATTACCGCAGTGGAACTAGCCAAGCTCAAATACGAAAGGCCCTGACGCAGGGCTGGATGCGTCGAGGCCTTCTCGGACGGCGGTGCTTAGTGTCCTAGTCTGCAAATGAGAGTTCCCAATCAGTGTCAACCGCGACGGAGTCTCTGGGCACAGCTGATCCACGCGCGTGTTGACTGACCGGCGATGCGGTAAGTCGGCATAGGCCTTGCAGCTTATGTGGCGTTGGCAATTTCAGTGTTCCGGCCGAGAAACTGCGGCCAGGTGTGTTTTTGAGACCGGAGGGCGCGACCAATTGGAGGTATCGTTGAAATACACAGAGCCTCTACAGTCCAGATTCGTCGTTCGGAGAGGAAGCACTGACTGGATGGTTTATGATCGAGAACTCAAGGGTCCAGCACAGTTGGAAAAAGATGGCCGCTTCGCCGGGAAACTGACGAAGGAACAAGCCGAACAGGCAAAGCAAGCGCTTGCGGCTGCCCTCCAAGGTCGTTCAGGCACAAGGTAGGCAGTTCAGGACTTCGCCAACATAGCCGCTTTAGAACTACGGTTCTTCTGGTTATTCTATTGCCTAAATGAATCTCTGGTTATTTTGGTAACGGGAGTAATCGGAATGATCGAGGTTCTTTTAGTGAGGCTGTCGGACGCCGCGAGGAAGCCCGCTAATGCGCGCTCCGTCGCTTGTTCGAAGCAACGCATGGGCGCGACCGCGGCTACCGGATGACTCTCTTCTTCAATCTAGAATGTCGAATTGGCGTCGCAAGCCGGATTCTATCTCCGTACCGGCGTCTCAATGGGCACGCCGGGCGCCCGATCAAGCGGCGGATGCGGCCTAGCTAGCCCCATCGCGCCCGGCGGCGCCTCATTGCTGGCCACACGAGTGTTGACGTTCTCCAGCGTCGTAATCGTTGCGCCGATGAGCGCCACCGCAAGAGCGACGGCAAATAGGATCAGCGCGGCTCGGTGGTTGGTCATTGCAATGCCCTCCAACCCAAACCGATTCAACGCCGTCCCGCAAGTTCGGGTTCCCTGTTCCGTCCCCTCCTAGCAGGCCGTTGAAGAACTCAGCCGCGTTCGCAAACGAAGGCTGAATCGTCGCCATTGTGGATGTAGAAGTGGCCAACGAGCCTGCCCGCAGTGCCGATCATGGCCCA
>NZ_JBUYWT010000033.1:0-96143 GCF_055264925.1 Bradyrhizobium sp. KZN70725 | reverse complement strand
TCTAGTTCCAGAACTAGGCGCAGACATAGAAGCTCACATCGGCTCACAAACTTAGCAGCCGATAGCCGATCGTTCACCTCCTCCGCCAGACGGGGTCTCCTTGCCGCTTACTTCAGGAATGGCGTAGGCAATCAATTGCCGTACAGAGCCATTTGGAGCCGGTCTGAGCAATCTTTCCGCCTTCAGGCTACCAACAGCCCTCCACGCAACAACGAATCCAGACCGCCTCTAAAGCCATTAGGGGCCAAGCCATCGCAGATGGCGTAACGGTGCTTCGCACCTATCACCCAGGCCAACACCACAAAGCAATCTTTGCAACGCTGGCCGCAACAAAGCAACAAAGGACCATCATGGTCAAAGTAAACCGAGAAAAAGAACCCTTCGAGATGGCCAGCGAGGACGATCAAAGGCGAGAGCTTCAGTCCGATTTAATCCAGCTTTCCGAACACGAGGGTCTCATCTCCTACGGCCGGGGCGATGTCGTGACCCGAGCCAACATCCAAAAGCTCTCTGAGGAAGAGGAACGAACCGGCACACCAGTTTCCAGACAGCCAGATGGAGCCCGAAAGATCAAAGATTTACCCAACGGTTATCAGGCTCGATGCCTTCCTCCCTATTGGCATTGGTCCCTGCATAAGGATGGGGCCCTTCTGCCTCTTGGTGCATTCACCGATCTACCGAGAGCCGAAGCAGCTGCTCTCACCCACCAACATAAGAACTAAGAATGACCGATAACGAAGACATCTCCCTATTCAACGAACCCAAGTCTCAGGAGCTAATCGAAAAGCATGAACGAAGCTCTTGGGACCTAGCCGAACAGGTTAGGCGCCAGGACCCACGCCAGTATTGGTCTCCCTCATTTCAATCCAAGCTCCATCAACTCGCGCACAAAGAAAAGGAAAAGTTCTACGATGGCAACTAAATCCGAAGGACGTACGCCGCCTACGGCGGCTAAGACTAGTTTCGAGCCTCAGAAGGGACCGAAGACCGTCTCCATCGCTGAAGCCCTCGCTATGGCTAACGCTCAGACCGGAGGCAAGCAGGCACCAACCGATGCCTGGGCCCCCGCAAACGCTCATAAGCCCCAAGTTACAACCACCACCGCAGCCGATCCTCTCGCTCTAGCGAACTCCAACGGAGGCAACCTGCAGAAGCAGCGCTAAACTAATCTTCGCTCCAGGCGGGTTGGCATCAGCTAGCCCGCTCCCTGTACGACCGTCTCTGACGGTCTTTTTCACGACCAAAGAAATTTATACCACCAATGACAGTTATCGACGAGCAAGCTCAGGAGCGAAGCTCTTCTCTTGCGACCATCATCACCGTGCCCGTATCCCCGAACCTAGAGGCTAAGATCAATGCTGACGATCTTAACGAGCTCGTCCGACTAGGCGTGCCTGTAGATCGCTGGGTCTTCAGAAATCACGCCGTCCTGGTAAGCGGGCGCTATCGGCCGGGATCACTTCACAAGCACCTCAGCATTGCTCGTCTCGTTATGGACGCTCAGGAAGGTCAGATAGTCCGATTCAAAAATCATAACTCCCTCGATCTACGCCGCGAGAATCTAAAGTTGGCAAAATCTGCAAAGGGCAAGCACAGGGACAGGGCCTACATCCCGGAGAAGACCCAGAAGCAGGCGCAGCTGATCAACGCTCTCGGACTTATTTGAGTACGAATTTGACTAACTTGAACTTGAGTAACCTAGACGAACTAGAGACCGAACGATTGACCGTACTCGGACCTGAGGGTTACAGGAAATGGACTGAGGAGGACGAAGCAACAAGGAAGGTCCTAGAAGATCAGCTTCAGCCTATTATCGATACAGACGATGACGAAGATGTTGAAGACGAAGATACTGAAGATATCGACTGGGCAGCAGAGAGGCCGAGGATCGAAGAAGCTCTAGCCTTCATCGACAACCACGACCGAGAGACTTGGCTTCTGGTCGGCATGGCGCTCCACCATGCCACAGACGGATCACGTGAAGGCTACGGCATCTGGCGTGACTGGTCTTCGTCATCGGAGAAGTACGACAGCAAACGGCAGCGCTATGAATGGACAACGTTCAAGGTCGCCAGCCACCCGGTCACAATCACCTCGGTCTACAAGATCGCTAGGGAGAATGGTTGGCAAGAGGCAGCACGCCTGCCAAAGGCAGGCTCAGCTCCGAAAGCTCCGAAGACAGAACCCAAGCATTCCGTCTTCTTTGATTGGACTGTGAACGGTAACGAAATCGAAGACAAAGCCCTTGCCGGGATGCATTCAGCTTTCGAGAACAATCGCAAGAAAGGATCTTCTCACAACCCATCCGATAACCAATGGAAGGGCCTCCGGCAGATTGTGAAGACCATCGAAGGCATGGCCTGCCGTCTCCAAGACGCCCCTGAAACCAAAAGACGGCAGCTTGGCTGGACCAAGAGCTTCTACGCTTCCTTCATGGATTGCGGTGTCGGCAAGACCACGGCACTAATCGAGACCGTAAAGGCCGTGCTGGGAATTCCAAGGTACGATCACGTTTCGTTTGTTATCTTTCTGTCCAGACTCGAAGAGATCAGAACCCTAGTCGAGCGTATGGGCTTGGATAAGCAAACCTTCGCTGTCATCTCATCGGATGAAGCCTACAACGCTTTAGGCAACGATGATCCGAAGGAAGCCAGGGTTCTTTTCACGACGCAGAAGATGCTAGAGAAGAAATCCCAGCTCCATCAGCTGAGCTTCATCAGCATGACTGACTTCTACTACCGGGGCAAACCCAGGCAAGTCCGTATTTGGGATGAAGCCATTCTGCCGTCCTCGATCTTCACACTAGAGAGATGGAAGACACTGAAAATCATTGCCGACCTTGGCAGTCTGAACCGAGCCCTCGGGAACGCAATCGATGACTTTGCTAATAAGACGCTCGTACAGGCAAACGACGGTGACCTCATCGAGATGCCGATGTTTTCTCAGTACGGCATTGGAATGCAGGACGCACGTCAGGCTGTCCACGATAACGCCGAAGACGCTTCCGATATCGTAGAGGCTTTGTTCAATTCTGAAGGCCGTGTGGTCCGAATATCGAAAGACAAGGAAGGTACGACAACAATCGAGTACCAAGACTTCCTGCCGGATGACCTTCGTCCAATGCTGATCCTTGATGCATCAGGAAGACAGCGGAAGACGTATGAGCTTTGGGCAAGAGACCGTAAGGGTTTGGAGACCCTGTACTCACCGGAGAAGGACTACACCGGTTTCACGATCCATCACTGGAACGAAGGTGCTGGCAAGAGATCTCAGCAAAAGAGACAGAAGGACAAACTTCTAGCCGAAGGCATCGCAAAGGCGATCAATGAACTTCCTGAGACAGAGGAGTGTCTGGTCATCTATTTCAAGAAGATCAAAAGCCTGCCCGACATGATCCGGAAGCTCGTTAAGAACCCTGATCGGGTCCACTTCCTGCACTACGGAAAGCACACAGCAACGAACGACTACGCGCACATCAAGCACGTCTTCCTAGCTGGCATCCTTCAGTACAACACGGCGCAGTACGTCGCTACGGCACTAGCGGCCAAGGGAGCCCCGAAGGATCAGCAGTTGTCAGCTGACGAGCTCCTGAGCATCCGCTATGGAGAAATCGCTCACCACATCCTTCAGGCAGCTTGCAGAGGATACGTCCGCAACTGCATTGGCGATACATGCCCTCCGGATTGCCACCTGTACATCGTCTTCCCTACCGCCAAAGGCACAGGCATCCCCCAGGAGCTCATGGCCGATATCTTTCCTAACTCCAGCATTGAAGACTGGAGACCAATTGTGAACGTGAGGGGCAAAGCCTTGGAGCTCTTCAGCGCGCTGACGAAGGCCAAGATCGGAACAGTCATCCCTAAGGCCGATCTCCTGCTCAGCCTGACGATCAGAGCGGACAACCTCGCTAGGTCACTGAAGCATCCTGACCTCGGAGCCAAGCTCAAGGAGCAGGGACTACGGCTGATCATCAACCACGCAACCGTACAGCTCCTCCCTATTCCTAAGGACCGTAGGTCTCCATACGCCAACCTTCGGTTGGCTACACGCCTAGGCAGGAGGAGCCGGGCTTCGTCTGGTGCTAAGGCTCCAAGCAACCGCACCGTAGCCTTACCCTATTAGGTCATGAGGCCGCTTCGAGATCTGTGACCTTCGACGAAGAAAAAGAAAGAGCCCCGGAGTCCGCCAAGGATCCTGGGGTTTTCTTTTGCTCTCTGGAAAGAGTTTTCCAGATCCAGCTAAAATCTCACCTTGGAGAATGAGTGCTCACGCAGCTGTAGCAATTTCAAGCCAGCTTCCCGGCTCCCTCCTGCGCCTTGTCGAGCAGCGAGTTCACTCTGCTGCCTCAAGCTCGCGCTCTTCGTCCGGCTCTAGTGCCTCGGCCAGCAGCGCTTCAAGAAGACAGCTGCGGGTTTCGTCGGCCGTAGTGAGGCTGGCCTCCAGCCGATAGCATAGCGTCATCAGTTCATCCAGCTTGGCGACGATGCGGTGCTGCTCGGCCAGAGAAGGAAGAGGGATACGATAGGCCTTGATTTCGCCTAGCCCCAAGTCTGGCACTCCAATACTTTGAACTCCCGAGTGCGCCTGCTTCAACGCTAAATGAGAATCGAGAAAGAGCTGAAGAAATCGTTTATCGATGAAACGATGCTTCGGGCGGATCAGGCAACAAGAGTATGAAATCAGAAATCTTGTATCGACTTTAACAAGCCGAGCTTTTCCAAGGCGTGCACCAATTCTTGAGTAGATTATATCGTCCCGCCTTGGCAAAATCTTTCTTGAAAGGCGCTTGAAATCGTCTTCGGAAATGTACTTTGGGTTGCTAAAATCCAGCTCGCCGCCATCCTTCAAATCCTTGGCAGAAAGAAACGGAACCCCTTCCGCGACAGATCGAGGCATTTTGTGGTCAATGTCGCCGATCTGGTCGCAAAGCGAGTCCAAGCGCATCCAACCCCAAGTTTCGGGTGCTGCAAAAGCCGGTTCGCATTTCGCTTCCTCACGAACTTCCAATTTGCGCGCGCGGGATTGTTTGAGTTTGTTCCCTTGCATCCCAACCAGTACTTGCTTCGCGAGATCAGTGCCTGAGCCATCCTCCTTTCCTCGCTCGGTTAACCTCCCTTGAAACACGAGATCGAGGATGGTTTGGCGCAGTTGCTTGATCTGGTCGGCGCGCGCGGTGAGCGCCGGCAGGGCGTCGAGCGCAAAGCGGGCATCGTCACGGAAGCTGTCCGGATCCGGCGCATTGAGCCGAGAAAGAGTCGCCGCCGTGAACCGGTCGCGCGTCGCCTCGCGGTTAGCACGCGCTGTTACCAACCGGTCACATAGCGCCATCAGCTCATCGAGCTTAGCGACGATTCGGTGCTGCTCGGCAAGTGGCGGGAGGGGAAAGGGCGAATGCGCGAAATACTCAGCCGGCACGCGCTTCTGGCCGGCGGTTCCGGTCATTTTCGGGATGCCAGTTTCGATGAAGTGTGGGCTCTTGAGAAACAGCAGGATGTAGTCCGGATTGACGAATAGCGGGCGCACGATATGCAATTCCGTGGTACCGCTGCCGATCCCGCCCGTGAGGTGTCGAAACACGGTCGATTTGCCGTTCTCGAAGCATGGCGTGATCTTAGCGAGACCAACGTCGCCCTCGGCAAAATGCGTGTAGCCTTTCTTAATATCGCCCCAAGGGCAAACTTCATGTTCGTTCGCGACGCCGTACTCGGCGGCAATCATCGGCATCGGCACAAACGACACTTCAAGCGCATCGGGCGCTTCATTGCGGGGACTCAAAACCCCGATTTCGGCAAGCTGCGACCACTGCCAGTTGGCCGGTATTGAGAATGGTGTTTCGGATAGGGTCGGGATCGGCTTGCGGGTTCTAATCTCCCCGGCCTCCAGGAGCTGGGCCTTCTCCTTCGCAATCCGCTTCAGCAATTCCGATGCCGGCTCGTCACCACTGTCCTGCGGTACGAGCTTTCCGCGGATTGCAAGATCTAGCACAAACCGCCGAAGTCGCGGAACCGCGTCGCGCGCGCCAGCGATACGATCATAATACGTCAGCAAAAGCTCGGCGTTCATCGTGTGAGCGCCTCGACAAAAACCGCCTTCAGCTGGTTCCGGAGCGCCATCGCCTCGGCTTCAGCGGCCGTAAGCTTTGCCAGCAGCTCCTCTGGGTTTCCGTGGTCGTCCTCTACTGTGTGCGGATTCTTGATGTCGAGATTGTAGCCGCGTGCCTTCACTTCATCGAGCGCAATCTTCCAGGCCAAAGGCCCCTCTTTTCGGCCCTTGCGCTTTGGCCCGCCCCACCAGTCTACGCAGCCTTGCAGATGCTCTAACCGGATCGGCCTAGTCATCGAATAGGCCTTCTGTCCTTCAGGCACTCGGTGTTCCCAGAACCAAATATCCTTCGTTGGCTCGCCCTTCTCGAAGAAAAGGAGATTAGTGCCTATCGAAGCGTAGGGCCTGAAGACGGAATTGGGCAAGCGAACGATGGTGTGGAGGTTGCACTCCTCCATCAGGTGTTCCTTGAGCCGTGTCTTGACGCCTTCGCCGAACAGCGTGCCGTCGGGCAACACTACCGCAGCGCGTCCACCCGGCTTCAGCAGACGCACTATCAGCGCTAGGAACAGGTCCGCAGTTTCACGCGTCCTAAACTGGCTCGGAAAATTGTTCTCGATACCGTCCTCTTCCTTTCCACCGAACGGCGGGTTCGTCAGGACGACGTCAACTCGGTCGGAGAGCCCGTAATCGGCATAAGGGCGGCTAAGCGTATTATCGTGCCGAACGAAGTTAGGATTCTGGATTCCGTGCAGCAACATGTTCGTAACACAGAGCATGTGCGGTAACGGCTTCTTCTCGACAGCTCGAAGGCTGCTCTGCATAAGAGCTTCGTCTTCCGGACGCTTTACATAGCGCTTGCGCATGTGGGCGAGAGAGCACGTCAAAAATCCACCGGTTCCACATGCGGGATCAAGCAGGGTTTCACTAGGCTTAGGATCGACCCTGTCAACCATGAAAGCGGTCACCGCACGAGGCGTGTAATACTCACCAGCATTTCCGGCGCTTTGGAGGTCATTCAGAATCTGCTCGTAGATGTCTCCAAAGTGCTGTCGTTGAGCGAGGTCGTTGAAATCGATCTCCTGAATCTTATTGATCACTTGGCGCATCAGCTGGCCAGACTTCATGTAGTTGTAGGCGTCTTCGAACACGCCGCGAACAACAGCACGCTTCGCACCACCCGGCCCGCTGGTTTCCAAGGATTTCAACGCCGGAAAGAGATCGGTATTTACAAAATCGAGAAGTTTGTCGCCGGTAATGCCCTCCGGATTTGAAGCCCAATCCCGCCAACGCTGACCTTTAGGTATTGGGGAAGCATGCTTCTTATTCAGGAGCTCCAGTTCCTGGTCCTGATCGTCCAAGATCTTCAGGAAGAACATCCAGCAGAGCTGCGAAATCCGCTGGGCGTCACCGTCAACACCTGCGTCTTGCCGCATGATGTCTTGCACGGATTTGACCAAGTTTCTCACTGACATCAGCCGACATCCTTATAGAGCGTATTTTGGAGGTCTCTTACCGCAGATTCGAAATCCGACGGAGAGCCGAATCCCTTCACCAACTGGACCGGAGTACCCATGCTAGAAAGCGGAGCAATCCGCAATATGTTCGGATCATTCAGGTCAACCACTCCCTCATCCTGATACTTGTCCAATAGAACCTCAAGTACAGCACGCGCGGCCGGGCCATACTTAGCAAAGTAATTTCTCTTACGAATCTTTTCTGCGCGTTCCTTTCGCGTGAGCGGGCGTTGGTCGTAGCCTACATGAAGAATCAGGTCGAAAGGATCCAGGTCCTTACCGACTTCCGCGGCTAGATTCTTCAGGCTGACCCCATACTGTTCCAGTTCATCAACGATTGCTTGCTTTCGATCTGCCGCGTTCCAACGGCGTATGAAATCATTCAAAGACGAGAACTCGGCCCGGACCTGCTTCTTCGCGAACTCGCGGTACGACTCTGTCACCAGCTTGCCGTCGGCGCCAAGGAATTCGACACGCTCGCCAATGATCCGGACAGGAACGCCGCTCACGTAAACCTTCTGCTCCCCGCCGGCATCGCCCTCGTCGTCCTCTCCATCATCCTCTGGCCCGCCAATAGGGTCGGGAGGCACAGGATCGTCGTCATCGTCAGGCTCCCAAATCACGACGGGCTCACCGTCGAAATCTGGATCATTGAAGAGCGTCGTGGCCTTCTTGAAGTCCATGATCGTGAAGAAGAACTTGTTGTACTCTTCCAGTATCCGCGTGCCTCGCCCGATAATTTGCTTGAATGTCGTCATCGAGTTGATCGTCTTATCTAAGACAATCAGCTTGCACGTGCGCGCATCGACTCCGGTTGTCATTAGCTCCGACGTTGTGGCAATGACTGGGAAACGGCTCTGAGGGTCGATGAAGTTGTCTAGTTCTGCTTTCCCTTCGTTGCTGTCTCCAGTGATACGCATCACGTATTTCGGGTGCTCGATTGCAAGCGGACCGGCCTCATTGACAATCGCCGCCCTCATGCGTTCGGCATGATCGATGTCCTCACAGAAGACAATCGTTTTTGCGTAGGGGTCCGTTGCTTTGAGATACTGCATGACACGCCGCGCAACCAGCCGAGTGCGCTGATTCAGAACTAGAATGCGATCCATGTCAGCTTGATTGTATTCTCTTTGCGGCACATCGCGCCCAAGGTCATCGACCATTCCGGGCGGGGGCGTCCAACCCTCGATGTCCTTATCGATGTCGATCCGGATCACCTTGTAAGGCGCTAGAAATCCATCTTCGATTCCTTGCTTGAGACTGTATGTGTAAACCGGCTCCCCGAAATACGACATGTTGGAAACGTACTTCGTCTCCTTCGGAGTTGCCGTCATTCCGATTTGCACGGCTCCGGAAAAGTAATCGAGGATCTCGCGCCATTGAGCATCTTCGGCCGCGCTGCCGCGATGACACTCATCAATAACAATAAGGTCAAAGAATTCCCGCGATAATTTTTTGAAGGACTTATCTTCCTCTGCGGTGCCGGTTATCGCCTGATATAGCGCGAGATGAATCTCGAAAGCCGGATCGAATTTATGACCGGTGACCTTCACCATGGCCCCAGCGAACGGTTTGAAGTCGTTAATCAATGCTTGATCGATTAGGATGTTTCGATCTGCAAGGAAGAGTGCTCGTTTAACCTTTCCGGCCTTCCAGAGTCTCCAGATTATTTGAAAGGTCGTGTAGGTCTTACCGGTCCCGGTAGCCATAACCAGCAGCACGCGCCTCTGACCAGCCGCAATCGCCTCGATTGCGTGATTGATGGCGTCAGCTTGGTAATAGCGCGGTTCCTTTCCCGATGCGTCCTCGTGAAATGGCTGAAGAACTAACGGTTCTTCCTGATCCTTGATGCCGCGGTGACTCTTGTATCGAGACCAAAGGACGCTCGGTTCTGGGAACACTTGAAGTGAAAATTGAGTCTCGATGTCCTCTCCCGCTGCGGGCACCTTGTTGTGGGACGCAAAGGCATCGCCATTCGAACTGAATGCGCTGGGGACATTGAGTATCTCAGCGTAGCCAAGAGCCTGTTGCAACCCGTGGCTGACGGTGTGGTTGTTGTCCTTCGCTTCCACCACAGCTAAAGGAACGCCAACTTCCTTGTAGAGAACATAGTCGGCGAATTTTTTCTTCTTCTTATTGCGACTCGCTACGTTTCCTCGAACGACTACAGGGCCGGGAGCAAGCGTCACTTCCCGCCGAATCTGCGATATCGGATCCCAACCAGCATCCTTGATAGCCGGGGTTATAAAGAGGTCACAGACATCGATCTCGCTCAGTGTTTTCTTATCTATTGAACTCAAGGCCAGCCCCGCCGTTTGCGTTCTTTGTATCGATTTATAAGCCCTTAGGGGCGCCCCCCAGGTTCCAAGCTGCCACAACCTTTACGACAGTCAAATGCAAGTTTGCACTCGGTCTTGGGCTAATTCGACTAAGGTCGGACGCCGCGACAGGTAGGACCTCACCCAAGACGGCCGCGAACCTCGCTTCTTTTCTCGCTCGCGGTAAGGTGGAGAAGCCGTGGCAATCCTGAACGACCATCGGGGCCTTGGTAAGGGTGCAGTTCGCGATGCATGAAGCCGTATCAAGGAAGTGAGGATTAGCCGACTACGGACATGATCGGAAGACCGCAGAATTACTGCGTGGCTATTGCCGCATGCTGGGCAGAGAGATCCCAACTGAGCAGGTCTCGGCAAAGCCGAAGCAAACGTGAGAAAGAGTACGCCCATGGCGAATTCCGGCCAGGGGCCGCCTTACTCGGATAAATCTACCGCCAGGTACTACAGTTTCAGGTCAGGCCTAATCCGAGAGAAGTTTCGTCAAGGGCACGGATAGAGCTTCGGCGATCCGGCCCATAACTCGAAGACTCGGATTTCGTCTTCCGCGCTCGATCCCACCCATATACGTTAGGTCAATCTCAGCCTCGAACGCCAGCTCTTCCTGAGTCAGTCCACGCTGCTGACGAATGCGCCGAACGTTGCGCCCGAATATGCCGCACCAATCCCGCATTGCGAGATCGAGCAGCATCGGGCATATAAGCTCTAGGGAATATAGTCCCTATCGAACGATAACCACTATCTTCGTGCTGGAGGGGGCACCGTGTGGGAGAGGATAAAGCGAAGACTTGATCGGCCCTGGAAGCGCATCGCCTTCATTTTATGGCTTCCTTTATTCACCGCTACTGCCGTCTTTGCGTCCTATGCACTCCTGGTTCTGTACAAGGTGCAGGTCGCTTCGGGTGGGGATGAGCGGTACCTTTATTCGTGCCATCTCCAGGTCGCCCGTCAGCAATTAAGTGCGCGTGGGGACCAAAGCGATAGCTCGACCCTTGGCTTTGATCTCGCGAACGAAAGGCTGGCGTCGCGCCTCTCGGAGGACACAAGAGAAGTCGAACGAAGTCCGGCCTTCATGCGCTGCATAGGACAGGCGGAAAGCTTTGACGATTCTTGGTTGGGGAGACTTGGATTCTACTACGGCGCGTATTGGCTCAATTACGACTTCGCCGTCTGGAACACCCTCCTGCTGGTGATCTGGACCGGTTTGTCGGGAGTGATTCTCTTCACACCCATATTGCGGTTCATCAAGACAAGCGCGGTTAGCTGGGTCACATTGAGAGATTAGAGAGTGGCGACTGGGCCGAAAGCCTAATCCAGCGTAGCCGCCCGAATGTCGTGGAGCACCGCGAGCGCCATGTCGTTGACGCCACCTTTTCGACTCTTCACCATTTCCATATAGACGCCAAGCGCCTCCGGAAACTGTCCTGGTAGAAGCGCGTCGCTTTCCTCAAGACAGTTGATGAGAACTTGGAATGCCGCGACCATGGCCGCACCATAGGCGGCGATGACTTCGCCTTCGGGCGAGAGTTTCCTGTTCGGCATCAATCCCTCCGTTCATTATGTATCGGGTAGATGGTGGTTCGCCCGAACGAAAGTAGGCGCGCCTTCAAGGTTGTAGACACGCCTCGGCCAAAGATGGATCGCGCCTTACGCGGCCTGGCCAAAGAGCTCTGAGACCACGCAGGTACGGACGACGAAATATGGATAACGGTCTTTCCGGCAAAGTCGTCAGAAGTTGATATAGACCCTTATATCAAAAGTTGACGACTTGAGCGCTGGAGCGAAGCTCCCTAACGGCGCTACGCGCCAAATAAACCCTGCCTATGACCACTTAGTCTGTTCTTGTCGTCCACGCCTACGTGCGACCTTCGGTCCACTGGGCACTTTCGGAACGTTGACCGCAACTGGGCGGCATGCCGACTAAAGACTTCCTTGAAGCAGGCTTCCGCGCATGGCAGGAGCAATAGTGCGACGACGAGACGCTTCGCTATATGCCACCGGAGCTTTGAGAAAGTGAGTATCTGGAAGTGAAATTTGGAATTCTGCTGCCGATCGCGCTGGCCATTGGTGGCTGCGCGATCAATACGGTCAACACCCCCCCGTCCGTGGACATGCGTGGCGTCGATGCCAGCAAGTATGCGAACGACCTCGCTGATTGCCAGGACCAGGCCCGCAACGGCGGGTTCATCCAGATGGGAGCGCCGGTGAGCCGCTGTCTTGAGGAGCGCGGCTATAAAGTCACCGCGCGTATCAGCTAATGGAATGATCGTCTCCCGACCATTGAGCTGTTTTTGGGAATTTCTGCCAGCAATTTTTAAGGCTTGATACGCTTAAGCAAGGGTACCCCTTCCCCCTGCTACCCCCTAGGATGGATCTCTCAGCACAACCGGAAGCATTCCCCTTGGAGGTCACCAACACGGCTTCCTATCATCACACCCGAATCCGAACTGTCCAACGAACTATGAAATCTCTAAGACCTTTAAGCTTTCGATTGGGCCTAAGTGCGATTGTCTCGCTTGCCGCGTCACCAGCATGGCCTCAACAGAAGACCGATCAAGAGATAGCGTTAGCAGCGAAACCCTTTGTGCAGGCTTATCAACGATGCGTCGTGGCTCAAGCCACGCGATACGCTCCCTCGAAGGACTCCGCAGAATTTCTCGTAAAGGTAGCGGTGCAAGCTTGTCAGAACGACCGGCAACAACTTAGATCAATGATGATCAGAGAGGGAGCGCCGACTTGGCTCGTGGATGGCGCGCTAACCAATGTCGACAAACAGACCGAACAAATGGCGGCCGTGACAATTCTGGAGTCGAGGATTCAATAACCCTCCGTCAGAATCCAAACTGAGACACAAGCACCCTGCCCCTAGCATTCGCCGCCGCAATCTGTCGTCTCCCTGTCGTCCCTTCGGTCAACCGTAGCACCACACTCGGAAAGTCAAGGCCGACCTGGAAGCACCGAGCAAGGTTCAGCTCCAGCGTGCCGGTCAACCTTGACTGTCCTCCCTTTGGTGCTTTTGGATCTTGCGCCGGGACGGAAGAGCGCCTTACGCGGCCTGCGGCCGAACAAAAGAGCGGCAAAAAGAATGCCAGCAAGGTTGGTTGTCGAACCGAAATCGCCGCCCCGCTTGAGCGGGCCGCGCGTCAGGATGCAGTTGTAGCTCAGTTGGTTCAGCGACCGAGCGCAGCGAGGAGCGTCAAGGGAGTAGCGTGCGACGGAGCGAGCGAAGCGAAGCGAAGGAGTGCGGCACCCGAGCATCGCAAGCCAAGCTTGCTTGGCGAGAAGCGAGGGCTACGACCGCAGAGCGCCCCTGTGAGATCGAATTAGGTCAATGTCCTGGTCAATACTTTCTCCAAGGAGCAAACCCCATGGAGACAATCACACCTAGCTAAGTTATTGATTTGTATGGTACAGTTGGGTGGGCTCGAACCACCGACCTCCTGTTCCACAGACAGGCGCTCTAACCAACTGAGCTACAACTGCATCCTGACGCGCGGCCCGCTCAAGCGGGGCGGCGATTTCGGGCGGAAACTAGGTGCAACGCCGCGCTTTGGCAAGGCCGTAACGCGCCGATTTCCGCTGTTATGTCGGGCCGTTCGACGGCCGCGTCCAGCAAAAAGGCCCGGACCGCTTCGGCCCGGGCCTTTCGCTGGTTTCCCAAACGGCAGCGATCAGGCGGCCGGCTTGTAGAACTTCGAGGCGCTGGCCTTGATCGGCTCGGCGGTCTCGCTGGCGACCTTCTGGCCGAGCTCGGCCAGTTCCTTGGCCTGCGCGGTGTAGGTCTCGAACTGCTTGCGGGCGTGCGACGTCCACAGCTCGACCGCTTCGGTCGGCGACTTCACGCTGAACAGCTCCTGGGCGAAGTCGAGCGAGGAGGTGGTGTTGGCCTTGAAGAACTCGATCAGCTTGGCCGAATACTCGCTGGCGCCCTTGCTCACCGAGGTGAACACGGCCTCGACCGTCGAGTTGTGGGTCTCGGCAGCGTCCTTGAACTTGGCGTAGCTGTCGCGGGCCTGCAGAACGCCCTTCTCGGCGAACGCGCGCATCTGCTCGGGAACTTCAAACGGAATGATCGAGGCGGAAAACGGATCGGACGGGTTGGTCATACGTGTAATCCTTCGCAACGGGTGAGTAGATGTGACCATTGCGGACGTCCCGGAGCCCATCAGGCCGGGAGCGCTGAAATGGATCACGCTGCCTTGATTCACGGGAGCGCCCTTCGTCGGGCGCGCCTAATAAACACCCATATCATGTCAATTTTGTGCAACGCAACGTAAGATCGCGTGCGACGCCACATTTTTTATCTGACGGAACAAAAGATTACCGCGGCCGACCGAGGCTGAATGCGCCAGGGTCGGCCGCGGCCAATGCGCCTCGTCAGTTCTTCGGCTTGACCGCGTCCATCGCGGCCCGGCTGACGGCCTGGCCCATCTCGCTGGCCTGCTCGGCGAGCGAGCGCATCTGGCCCTGCACATATTCGCTGTGCAGCCGCATGACGTCGCTGAGGTCCTTGGCCTTGAGCAGCGCCTCGGCGTAGTCCAGCGACGACTGCACGTTCTTTTCGGCATAGGACAGCGCCTTGGTCGAAAGATCCTTGGCGCCGGCGCGCACCGTGGCGTTGCGCTCCTCGATCTTGCCGGCGGTGTCCTTGGCGTTGGTCACGAATTGCTCGAACGCCTTGCGCGCCTGCTCAAAACTCGCCTCCGCCATCGACCGCATATCCTTGGGAATCTCGAACTTGGGGATCTCGAAATGGTCACGCCCGTTGTCGCTCATGGTCGCTCTCCCTCGCTTGCTGATCGGCCCGCCGCTTGGCCCTGCGGGCCCAGGGCAAGATAGACGGCAGAATATATATCGTGGCACTGCAATCGCAGGTGTGACGCGGCGCCGCCTGGTTCCGCATCGCGCGGCTCGCAGCAACCTCTCTTTGTCCGACAACGCCAAACGGCTGTGGATCGTTCAGCCGAGTTAACGTTATCCCGGCTTTGGCGGGGGCAGTTTCGCTGCGGACATGGACCTGCCGCCCCCCAGTTGCGATACTAACCTTCTGTTAAGGCTGTCGTCCTGCGGCTGCCGGGCCTTCGGCTGAGCTTAAGGAAGAAAGCCAAACCCATGCGGTCAAATCTTGCGTGATGAGTGACGCGGAATTCCAGATCCAGGCGCTTGGCGATGTCAGGCTGGCGGATCATGCGACGGGCGCCCTGCCGGCATGGCTGTGGGCGGCCGACGGCGCGCGGATTCTCTGGGCCAATCCGGTCGGCGCGCAGGTATTCGGTGCCGCCAACGGCGCCGAGCTGGCGAAGCGCGGCTTCGGCCCGGCCGATCCGCACCGCCGCCAGGTCGCGCGGCTCGGCCACAGCCTGAACGCCAATGGCGCGGTCCGCCTGGAGCGGCTGCGCGGCTTCGGCGCTGCGCCCGGCATGCTCGCGACCTGCGGCTGCGCCCGGATCGACCTGCCGGACGGCAGCCACGGCATCCTGATGACGGCGCTCAACGCGACCGGCCGCGGCATGCCGCTCGCGGAACGCCTGCAGCGGCTGCTGCAGGGCTTGCCGCGTCCGGCCGCCGCCTTCACCAGCAACGGACTGCTGGTCGCAACCAATGAGGCGGCGCGTACGCTGCCCCGCCTGCACGACCTCACCGAAGCCGGTCTCGATGCCGCGCGCGGTGAGGCGCTGGCGCAGGGCCGCGCGGCGGCGAGCGTTGCGATCGGCCGCGTCGTGCTGCAGCGGATCGGGCACGGCGCCGATCGCGCGCTGGTCGCGTTGATCAAGCCGGCGGCGCATCTCGCCGCAAGGCCGGCGCCGATCGTGCCTGCGCCGGTTGAGCCGGAGACGCCGGCGCGCGAAGCACCGGCTCCCGCAGCGCCAGCGCAGCAAGAGGCCATGGCCGTAGAGCCGCCGCCAGCACCTGCAGTTGTAGAACAGGCCGTTGCGCATGACGAAGCGCCCGCGACGGCCAGCGCAGCACCGATCGCCTTGTTCGACGCGCTGGATCCGCAGTTGGAAGAGCGCGTCACGATCGAGCCGATCGTCAGCGCGGCCAAATCCGAACCTGAGAATGCTGCTCCATCTGCCGCGGCAGCAGAGGCGGCGCACGTAGAGACCGCAGCTCTCGACACCACGCAAGACGAAACAGCTGCCGCCGAGGAACCTCTGTCGGAAGCACTGATCGAAGTGCCGGACGGCGCGCAGATCGAAGAGCCTACGCCTCTTGCCCCGCCACTTGCGTCGGCAGAACTCACGCATTCAGAGCCGACGCCCGTCGAGACTGCACCTCTCGACACCACGCCCGACGAAAGCCCCGCCGTCGAGGAGCCGCTGTCGGAAGCGCTGATCGAAGCACCCGCTGAAGCGCCGGTCGAACAGCCTGCGCCTGATCTCGCAGAGACGGCACGCACGCACGCGCCGGAAATATCGGCGCCCCCGGCCGATCCCGCCCCCTCGCCTTATGCGATCGCGGATGCGCCCGCGCCGCCGCCTGCCGCCGAGCCGGAGCCCGCGACATTGGCGCCGGTGCCACCACCATCATGGCTCGACGAGCCGTTGCCGGTGCGGCGCCATCCGCTGCGCTTCATGTGGCAGATGGACCATGAGGCCCGCTTCTCGCTTGGCTCCGATGAATTCACCCGCCTGATCGGCCTGCACACCGCGGCGGGCTTCGGCCGGCTGTGGAGCGACATCGCCGAGAGTTTTGGCCTCGATCCCGAGGGCCGCGTGATGCAGGCGTTCGCCAGCCATGACACCTGGAGCGGCATCACGCTGCACTGGCCGGTCGACGGTGGCGGCCGGCTGCCGGTCGAACTGTCCGGCCTGCCGGTGTTCGATCGTGCCAGGAATTTCGCCGGCTACCGCGGCTTTGGTGTGTGTCGCGACCTCGACGGGCTTGCGCGACTCGCCGCATTGCGCCGCTATGAGTTCTTCAGCGGCACGGTCGCGCCGCAATCGCTGTCGGCCGATGTCGCACCGGCGCCGCGCACCGTTGCGCCGCCCGGGCCCGCCGCGCCACAGGACGATCCTCCGCCGCACGCGGAGCCGCCGCCCGACACGACCGCAGCAGCACCACCCGAGGAATTGACCGAGCCGACAGCCGCAGAGACTTCACACCGAGCCGATCCGGATCACGCCGTGGAAACGCACGAGGAAACGCACGAAGTGCGTCACGACCCGCCACCGAATGTGGTGCCGTTCCGTCCCGCCGGCGACACCCGGCCGCCGTCGCTGACGCCGGTCGAGAACAACGCCTTCAACGAGCTCGCCCGTCAATTGTCGGCGCGGCTCGAGAACGAGGCCGGCCTCGCCGCGACGACGGACGACAGCGTGCCGGCCGAGCCGGTCGCCGAAGCGCCGCCCGCAAGCGAACCGCCGCAGCAAGCAGAGGCGCCAGCGCAAGAGGCGGTCGCGCAGCTGGAGACACCGGCGGAAACACCAAAGGCCAGCTGGCTGGCTGCGGCGGAGCCGGCGCCGCGCGCCGACTCCCGGCGCGACCGCGCGCTGCTCGATCTGTTGCCGGTCGGCATCCTGATCTACCGGCTCGACCGCCTGCTCTATGCCAACCGCGCCTTCCTCTCGCGCATGGGCCATGACAGCCTGCACGCGCTGGAAGCCGCCGGCGGCCTCGACGCGCTCTATGTCGAGCCCGGCGTCTCGCAGGCGAGCAGCACGTCGGGCACCGGCACGCCGGTGACCATCTCCGCGAACCAGAGCGCCGAGCACGGCGCGCAGTCGGTGTCCGCCGAGGCGCGGCTGCACACCATCACCTGGGACGACGATTCCGCGCTGGCGCTGATCTTCTCGCGCACGCTGGACGAGGATGCTGCGATCGCCGCGGCGCTGTCCGAGCCGGAGCCTGCGGCCGCCGCCGAGCCGCTGCTTGCGCCGGCTGAGCCGCAGGCCGGCCAGGCCGACGCCGAGGAGCTCGGCGCGATCCTCGACACCGCGGCCGAAGGCATCATCATGTTCGATGCCGAGGGCAACATCCATTCCTGCAACCGCAGCGCCGAGGCGCTGTTCGGCTATGACGGCGACGAGTTCGTCACCCGCAAGCTCGCCGACCTGTTCGCGCCGGAAAGCCAGCACGGCATCCACGACTATCTCGCCAGCCTGAAATCGGCCGGCGTCGCCAGCCTGCTCGACCATGGCCGCGAGACGCTCGGCCGCGTCCGCCAGGGCGGCATCATCCCGCTGTCGGTGACGATGGGCCGCACCCGCGCCGACGGACCGAACTTCTTCGCGGTGTTCCGTGATCTCTCGCAGACCAAGAAGAGCGAAGGCGAATTGCGCGAGGCGCGGCGGCTCGCCGAACGCGCCGCCAACGCCAAGTCCGACATGCTGGCGCGGATCAGCCACGAGCTGCGCACGCCGCTCAACGCCATCATCGGCTTTGCCGAGGTGATGATCGGCGAACGCTTCGGCGCGCTCGGCAATGAGCGCTATGTCGAATACATGAAGGACATCCGCGCTTCCGGCGAGCGGGTGATCGCGATCGTCAACGATTTGCTCGACCTGTCGCGGATCGAGACCGGCAAGCTCGACCTCGCCTTCGCCAGCCAGAATCTCAACGAGATGGTGGAGAGCTGCGTCGCGGTCATGCAGCCGCAGGCCAACCGCGAGCGCATCATCATCCGCACCTCGCTGGCCCACACGCTGCCGCCTGTGGTCGCTGACGCCCGCGCGCTGCGCCAGATCACGCTGAACCTGATCGGCAACTCGATCCATCTCGCCAATGCCGGCGGCCAGGTGATCGTCTCGACCGCGCTGTCGGATTTCGGCGAGGTGATGCTGCGCGTGCGCGACACCGGGCAGAGCCTCAACGACAACGAGGTCGCCGCCGCGCTCGAGCCGTTCCGCGCCCCGACGCCATCAGATCAGGCCGGCTCCGGCGGCGTCAGCCTGTCGCTGACCAAGGCGCTGGTCGAAGCCAATCGCGCCAAATTCCAGATCCGGACCGGCGGCCGCACCGGCACGCTGATCGAGGTGACCTTCGCCCACGCCACAGCAAGGGCGTGAGCCGCGATCCGCCCTTCGCGCTCTTGCCGGCCGATTCCAGGACACTGCGAACATCTGTCGCGTCGGATCCGCGCGGCGCGGCATAGATCTTGCTGCGATTCGGCTTGTTTGAAATCATTGCCGTGCGGCCCCGCCCGTTTTCCGGGCATTCGGATTTCACCGATGCGCTGTCTTGTCGTCGCCGATCTGCATTACTCGTTGCCGCAGTTCGACTGGCTGCTGGCGGCGGCACCGCAATTCGATCTCGTGATCTTCGCCGGCGATGCGCTCAACCTCGGCTCGGCGGTCGATTTCCGCGCCCAGATCGTCGTCGTCACGAAATACCTGTCGCGGCTCGCCGATCTCACACGGGTGATTTTCTGCTCGGGCAATCACGACCTCGACGAGCGCAACCCGGAGGGCGAGAAGATCGCGCGCTGGGTCGCCGGCATCCGGGAGTTCGGCGTCGCCTGCGACGGCGACAACCTGACGATCGGCGACACGCTGTTCACGGTGTGCCCGTGGTGGGACGGCCCGCTGGTCAAGGCGCGGATCGACGATCAGCTTCGCGCGGCGGCCGCGGTGCCGCACCGCCGCTGGGTCTGGGTCCATCACGCCCCGCCGGCGGATTCGCCGACCAGCTGGGGCGGCAAGCGCTTCTTCGGCGACGCCGAGCTGCTCGGCTGGATCGAGCGCCACCATCCGGCGATGGTGATCTCGGGCCATGTGCATCAGTCGCCGTTCATCCAGAGCGGCTCGTGGTTCGACCGGATCGGAGCGAGCTGGGTGTTCAACACCGGCCTGCAGCCCGGCCGGCCTCCGGTCTACATCGTGCTCGATCTCGCGCAGGACAAGGCGTTCTGGCTCGCCGCCGGCGATGCGCAGATGATCGATCTCAAGGCGCCGCTGTCGCGGCCGGCGGCGCCTGTGCGCGATGCGCCGGACTGGCTCATATCCTTGGATCGGATTGCCGATCCGAGCCTGGCGCGACCTGCATCGGCGGCAGGTTGATCATGCTCTGCAGCACCTCGCCGACCATCGCCAGATGGGTGCCGTGATCGGCATATTGGTGCATCAGGTCGGCAAGATAGGTCGTGGCGACATGAAGCCGTTGCGCCAGGAGCTGCGCGATCAGCAGCGCCACCTCCGGCTGCTCGCGCAGGAACGACGCCGCATCGTCGAACTCGTACAGGACGCAATCAGTGGCCGTGCGCACCTTGGCGCTGTGCGCCCGGTCGAGCAACACACTCATCTCGCCGAACACCGCGCCGGC
The DNA here is from genome assembly GCF_055264925.1 of Bradyrhizobium sp. KZN70725. Classification (NCBI taxonomy): domain Bacteria; kingdom Pseudomonadati; phylum Pseudomonadota; class Alphaproteobacteria; order Hyphomicrobiales; family Nitrobacteraceae; genus Bradyrhizobium; species Bradyrhizobium sp. KZN70725. The sequence goes on along the minus strand of NZ_JBUYWT010000033.1, from coordinate 75,991 downwards.
CTCGTCGATCACGGCGACCAGACTGTCGCCCTTGACGACTTCCACCTTGCCCTCGAGCAGCACGAACAGATGACCGGTCTTGCCGCCCTCCTCGATGAAATCCGTGCCCGCCGGCAGGCTGCGCCTGCGACCGCCGGTGCAGTGATCAAGGATCGCTCGCATGTTTCATCTCCGTCTCCGGTCAGACTAGGCAGAGATGCTGTCGCGTCAAACGGCATTAGCTGGGCGTTCTGCCCAAATTGTCGGCACGCCACCGCGTGACCCGCGGCGCGATCCAGCCCTTTGCGCGCGCCTCAGGCGGGCGCGTTATGCTTGACCGCCAGGAAATCGCCGATCGTATCGAGGAACAGTTTTGGCGATTGCAGTTGCGGGACATGCGCACATCCCGGAATGACCCTGAGCCTGGCTCTCGGCAGGCCGCCTGCCAATTCGTATGACATCGGCGGCGGCGTCGCCTCGTCATATTCGCCGACCACGACGAGCGTCGGTACAGTCACGCTGCGTAGTTTGGCACGAAGATCGAGGCTCGCCAGCGCGTCACAGGCCGCGCAGAACACGTTGAGATCGGTGCGCAGGAATGCGTCGCGGCGATCCTGCATCAGCGCGGGATGCTGTGCCTGGAAATCCGGTGCAAACAGCCGGCGCATTGCAATGTCGGTGATCGCGGCGAGCCCCTTCTCGCGTGAAACCCTGGCCATGTTGCGAAACGCCTCGCGGCCCGGCTCGGAGAACGCCGCACCGCAGTCGGCGAGGATCAGCCGGCTCGCGATCGCCGGGTGGCGGATCGCCATCTGCAGCGCGACGAACCCGCCATAACCGTTGCCGAGCAGGATGGCCGGCGTGCCATCAGCCGCATCATGCACCGCGTCCGCCATCCGATCGGCGATCGCGGCGAGGCCACCACCCTCGACCGCGCTCGACCGACCGAATCCCGGTAGTTCCGGCACGATGGTCCGAAACGACCGGGCAAGTTCCGGCACGATCGCATCGAAGCTCGCGCGATCCGACAGCAGCGAGTGAAACAGGACCAGCGGCGGCCCCTCGCCCGACTGGGCTGCGTTGACTGTGCGGTTGGCCAAAAGCCTGTCCATCGTCGCTCTCTTTCAAATCGTGCCCGAAATTCGCGCATTTGGGCTCCAAAGCGCCCCTGCGGACGATTGATAAATCAAATCGCCCGAATTTCAAGGATTTCAGCTTGACGTGATATTTCACAGATTGCATTTTATTGGGCAGGAGACTCCAATAAAATGATCCTTCTCCGCGAGAATATCTACGAAAACCTGCGATCTGATATTTTATCGTGTCAGCTTGCTCCTGGCGATGAAATACGAGAGCAGGATCTGGCGGAGCGTTACGCGGTCAGCCGCCAGCCGGTCCGCGACGCCCTGCTGCGGCTCGAGCGCGAGCACCTCGTGACGGTGCAGCCCCGCCAGGGTTACCGGGTCAATCCGATCTCGCTGTCCGACGCGCGCGATCTGCTGCGCTTCCGCCTTGCGCTCGAACCGGCCTGCGTCGCCGAAGCAATCGAGAGCGCGCCCGACAGCATCCTGAAATCACTCGACGAATTCCGCCGCTTCTCCGGCAGCCACGAGGACTTCATCACCTACAATCGCGGCTTCCACTCGGCGCTGGCGCACGCATCGGGCAACCGCCGCATGGCGACCACGCTCTGCGACCTGATCGGCCAGGCCGATCGGCTGGTGCGCGTCAGCGTCTCCAATCTGAAGGGCCACGATCCGGCGAAGCTCGTGGCCGAGCATGTCGCATTGATCGACGCCATGCAGCAGCGCGAGGCACGCACCGCGGCCCGCATCATCAAGGCTCACATCGCGGCGACCGAAAAGCGCGTGCTGCCGGCACTCAAGCGCAACGCCGTCATCGTCGAAGAGAGGTCATCATGAACATTCCGTCGAAGCCCGCGACGATCGACGTCGAGATCCACGGCAACTTCATCGACGGACGCGAGGTCGAGGCCGGAGACGGCGAGATGCTCGACGTCCGCAATCCCGCGACCGGCGACGTCATCGCCCGGATTCCGAATTCGACCGCCGCGGATATCGACCGTGCGATGAAGAGCGCTCGCGCTGCATTCGAAGGCAAGGCGTGGGGCGGGATGGACACGAGGGCGCGCGCCCGGCTCGTCAACAGGCTGGCCGACGCGTTCGAGGCCAATCTCGACACGCTGTACCGGCTGGAGACGTTGAACAACGGCCGTCCGGTCAACGAAACCCGCGCGCAGCTGTCGCGCCTGCCGGATTTCTTCCGCTACTTCGCCGGACTGGCGCTGTCGCGCCGCGATTCCGTCATCCCGGTCGAAGGCGCGTATCTGAACTACACCCTGCGCACGCCGATCGGAATCGTCGCCAACTGCACGCCCTTCAATCACCCGCTCATGATCCTGTGCAAGTCGCTTGCCGTCGTGCTGGCGACCGGATGCGTCACCGTTGTCAAGCCGTCGGAATATACGCCGCTGACGACATTGAAGCTCGCCCAGATCTTCAGCGAGGCCGGACTGCCTCCCGGCGTCTTCAACATCGTGCTTGGCCTCGGCCAGAGCGCCGGCAAGATGCTCGCCGAGCATGGCGACATCGACAAGCTTGTGCTGACCGGCGGGACCGAAGCCGGCCGCATCGCGGGCAGCGCCGCGGCGAAGGTGTTCGCGCACCAGACCATGGAGCTCGGCGGCAAGACGCCGGTGATGATATTCGACGATTTCGACGTCGACCGCGCCGTCAACTATGCCGCATTCGGCGCCTTCATCGGCGCCGGCCAAACCTGCGTTTGCGCGTCGCGCCATATCGTGCAGGCCTCGATCTACGACGAGTTCGTCGAAAAGCTGCAGGCCAAGACCCGCACCATCCGCATTGGCGATCCGTACGATCCGAACACGCAGCTTGGGCCGGTGATCTCGGCACGCCAGCGCGACCGCGTTCTCAGCTATGCGCGCTACGGTCATGAAGACGGCGCGCGGCTGCTCACCGGCGGCGTGGCCGCAAAGGTCGCGGGCCACGACAACGGCTATTTCGTCGAACCGACCGTGTTCGCCGACGTCAAATCCGACATGCGGATCTTCCAGGAGGAGGTGTTCGGCCCCTTCACCTCGGTGACCCCCTTCAAGGACGAGGCCGACGCGCTCCGGCTCGCCAACGATTCGCCCTTTGGCCTCGCCGCCGCCATTCGCACCCGCGACGTCGCGCGTGCGCATCGCGTGGCCGCCGCGGTCAAGGCCGGGATCGTCTGGATCAACGATCACCACCGGCTCGATCCGGCCTCGCCCTGGGGCGGCGTTGACGATTCCGGCATCGGCCGGGAATGCGGCACCGAGAGTTTCGACGACCATTTCAACACCAAGAGCGTGATGGTCGCGACCCACGAACAGCCATTCGATTGGTACCGCGACACGGCCAGCCAGCGCCGGTTGAACTAGCCGCAGTCGAGCAAAGCGGCAAACCGCCCACAGATGGCGGGCCGCATCACCGAGGAAAACAGTCAAGGGGAGAGCGCATATGTCGACATCGGTCAATGCCGGGAGCCGCCTCGATCGGCTACCGATCGGACCATTCCATCGCCGGATCATGATCCTGATCGGGATCGGAATGTTCTTCGACGGTTTCGACATCTATATCGCCGGCACAGTGCTCGGCGTGACGCTGAAAACCGGGTTCTCGACGCTCGCCCAAAACGCCGCGTTCATCTCCGCAACCTTCGTCGGCATGATGCTCGGATCTTTCGGCACCGGCTTCCTCGGCGACCGTTACGGACGGCGTTTCACCTACCAGTTCAATTTGCTGCTGTTCGGCATCGCGTCCCTGGCGGCGGCGCTTGCGCCAAACATGGCCTTTCTGATTGCCTGCCGTTTCGTGATGGGCGTCGGTCTCGGCGCCGAAAATGTTGTCGGCTATTCCACCATGACCGAGTTCGTGCCGGCCCGGAGCCGCGGCAAGTGGCTCGGCTTCACCGCCGTCTGCGTCGTGACCGGCCTGCCCATCGCGCTGCTGGTCGCATCGGTCGTCGTCCCGCAATTCGGCTGGCGCGCGATGTTCGTGCTGGGCGGCGTCGGCGCCTTGATCGTCTGGTACCTGCGCAAGTCGCTGCCGGAGTCGCCGCGCTGGCTGGAGGCGGTGGGACGCACCGCCGAGGCCGAGGCGCTGATGCAGGCGATCGAGAAAGAAGCTTCCCAGGGGCAGCCCTTGCCGGCGCCCGCGGCTGCAACGCCGGCACCGGTGTCGCCCGATCTCGCCACGCTGTTCACCGCGCCGCTGCTCTCCCGCATGATCGTCGGCGCGGTATGCCTGATTACCATCAATACGCTGCTCTACGGTTTCGTGACCTGGCTGCCGGTGTTCTTCATCAAGCAGGGCCTGTCCGTCGCGACCTCGTTCGGCTACTCGCTGCTGATGGCGCTTGGCGCGCCGATCGGCTCGGCGATCGGCGCCCTGACCGCCGACCGCTGGGGCCGCAAGCCCACGATCATCGGCGCATCGCTGATATCGATCATCCTCGGCGTCATCTATCCGATGATCTCGGATCCATTCCTGCTGCCGGCCGCCGGCTTCGCGCTGACCGTGCCGATCTATGTCTTGGTCGCGCTGTTGTTCGGCATCTATATTCCCGAACTGTTCCCGACCGAGGTGCGGCTGCGGGCATCCGGCATAGTCAACACACTCGGTCGAGGTGCCACCATGGTGACACCATTCCTGGTCGTGATGCTGTTCGAAGCGCGCGGCGTCGCCGGCGTGATGGCCCTGATGATCGGACTGCTCATCGTGCAGATCATCACCGTATGGGCGCTCGGCATCGAGCCGCGGCACCGCAGCCTCGAGGAGCTCAAGGGCGAGGAATCACCATCCGCAATTCCGCAGGAAGCTTCGTGAGGCGGAGCGACCTTTCTCGCGATAAGCTTGACGGCGCGGGCTACCCGCGCCGTCGCGTCACTCCCACATCTCCGGCGTGACACGCCCGGCGAAGCCGCAGTCGATGACCCGCTCCTGCGGATTGCGATCCACGATCAGCCGCAGCAGGTCGGGGCGCGAATAATGGCCGCCGATATCGCACAGCGCCTTGGCGGCGAGCACGGCCTCCCGCGAGCCGTCCGCGATCAGGATGGTCTCGCCCTGCGCCGGACCGGCGATGACCTCGCCGCGCGGATCGATGATGACGCTGTCACCGCTGTACTCGATCGTCGATAGTTCGCGGTAGCGTTCCGGCGTGATTTCGTGCGAGCGCATGCCGCCGACCGCGATGACGTAGCAGCCGGCTTGCGAGGCGAACGCTCGCGACAGCAACAACTGCCGCGGCCAGAGCGGCGTCGGCGACGGTGGCGCCGCCGCGGGCTCCCGCCCCGGCCACGCCGCGACGTGGATCTGCGTTCCCTGCGCGGCCAGCGCATAGCCGGGCAGCATCGTGTTGTGCTCCCAGCAATTGAGGCCGCTGATCCGGCCATAGGGCCGCTCATGCACGCGCAGGCCCGCCGCGTCGCCATCGGCCCACACCGAGCGCTCGTTGAAGGTGGGCTTCAGCTTGCGATGGCGGCCGAGCAGCCGTCCCTCGCGGCCGATGAACAGCAGCGTGCAGTAGACCGTGCCCTTGGTCACGGCATCACGTTCGGCGACGCCGATCACGACATCCAGTCCCGCGGCCTCGGCAGCGGCGCAGAGCCGATCGGTCGCGGGCGAGGGAATCTCGACCGCGTTGTCGAGATACTCGGCCATCGCGCGAAACGTGTTCGGCCCGGTCGGCGCGTGACAGAAGAAGGGATAGCCGGGCAGCCAGGTTTCCCCGAAGGCGGCAATCGTCGCGCCCATGGCGCCGGCCTCGCCGATCAGGCGGCAGGCCTTCTCCAGCGAGGCGTCGCGATCGAATGGCACCGCGGCGGCCTGGACCGCCGCGAGCCTGAAATGCGTGTCGGATGTCATGGTTGCGCCCGCGTCAGTCGACGCCCTTACGGGCAGCGTCGAGCGCGCCCGCAAGCAACTCCAGCGCCTTGACGCGCCGCCGTCGCGCCAGACGCGCCTCGCCGACCTTGCGCTCGTGCTCGCCGGCGATGAAGGCCTGGATGTCCGGCAGCGGACGAATGACGCCACGGCTGCCCCACTGGCCGTCGGGGATCTCGGTCGGAAACACCCAGACCTGCGGCGCCACATCCTCGAACGAACCGCCGGCGGCGCGTACCACCGCATCGGTCACGTCCTTCACCAAGGCCGCGCGCGAGGCTTCGGTGTACTGCCCCTCGGGGACCGTCGGCACGATGCGAAATCGTGGCGATGGCGACGGCCGGCCCGCCACATAAACGGCGGCCGGCCGATGCAGGAAGACAACGGTGACGCCTTGCGCAACCTTGTTCGCCGGATCGAACCCCTCGTGGCCGATCAGGATATCGCCGAGCTCCTTGATGAGCCGCGCTTCCGCCTCCGGCTTCAGGGCTCCTTCGGGAATTGTCACGTCGATCATCGGCATTGAGGCGACCTCCTGTTGTTGACAGCAGGAGGTCTATGCGCGGCGCACTCCCGGCAGCAGTGGCAGTATCGCCATTTTCAGGGCAAATTCGGACACGGCGTGCTCAGGCGGCGGGGGCCCTGCGCACGAACCGACGCTGGTATTCGCGGGGCGAAAGCCCGGTTTCGCGCTTGAACAGACGACGGAAGGTCGACAGATCGTTGTAGCCGACGCGCCCGCTGACCGCGTCGAGCTTCAGCCGCGTGGTTTCGATCAGGCGCTTGGCGACATCCACCCGCAGCGCCTGCAGATATTGCAAGGGCGCCTCGCCGACCGCCAGCTTGAAGCGGCGGTTCAACGTCCGCTCGCTGACCGAAAGGTCGCGGGCCAGCCTGGCCAGACTGAAGCCCTGTTGCAGCGACTTCTCCATCATGCTCTGCGCCCGCGCCACCAGCGCGTCGGAGTGCTGCGTGTCGCGCGCGCGGCTGGCATAGGGTGCCTGCGAGACGCGATTGCTGTCGATCAGCATCAGCTTGCCGGTCTCGGCGGCTACGTCGGCACCGGCGAATTTCTCGACCAGCCGAAGCGCGAGATTGAGCGAGGTGGTCACCGCGCCCGAGCAGACAATGCGGTTCTGCTCGGTGAGGATCTCGGCGACGCGCAGATCCACTGCCGGGTAGCGCATCGCGAATGTCCGTCCCTTCGCCCAATGGGTGGTCGCAACCCTGCCGTCGAGCAGGCCGGCCTCTGCGAGGATGAAGCTGCCGGTGCAATAGGACGCGAGCAGGGTACCGCGCTCATGCTGCCGACGCAGCGCCGCGAGTAGCGGCTCGACGGTATCGAGCCGCGCGAAGAAACGCTCGATATCGCCGACGAACGGTCCCGGGATCACCACCGCGTCTGCCGAAGACCGCGCACCGATCGGCCCATCGACGCCGATGACCTGGCCTGACGCCGTGTGGACCGGCCGGCCACTCAAGGACTCGACGCGCCACCGCAACTGCGACGGCGTGCCGCTGCGACGTCGCGGTCGCCGCGACGTCACCGAATTGGCGGCGGTGAACACGTCGACAATCCCCGCCACGCCCGAAGCGAGGATACCGTCATAGACCCAGATCCGGATGAGTGGCATGGCCCGTGTCCGATTTTGCACAACATGGCGCAATTCTGCCATTGCATGGACGACCGGACAAGCGGGCGGCGGGCGCCGAATGCGCCGCGCCGTGTGGCTGCCCGACGGGAAACTCAGCAAAACTGTCAACCCGGACAAACCATGTCGCGAAAATGCGGGCGTATGACTCACAAGCCGTGCCGCACACTCACCGTCGTCCCGGCGAAGGCCGGGACCCATAACCACCGACGCGAATTGTCATGCGCGATTGCAACGACGAGTCCCGCCTGCAACATCCGCCGCGGCGTATGGGTCCCGGCCTTCGCCGGGACGACAGATGTATATGCGGGCCGTTCGCCGTGCGCCCTATTCACATCGCCCGCGCAAATCTGCGAAAGCCAGGCGCGCCGGTCATCGCCTCGAAGGCGGCGTCGCGCTTCTCTTCGGCGAAGGCGAAGCCGGCCTTGGCATAGCAGCGTTCGGCGGCGTCGTTGCCGATCAGGAACGAGATCGATGCCTGCGTGTAACCGGCCGTCTTGCCGTCGGCGAGTGCGCGGCGGATCAAGTCCTGCACCAGGCCGCCGCTGCGATGGGACGCTTGTCGGGCGACATGCTCGATCAGCCAGTCGCCCTCGCCGACTTGTACCCAGCAGTTACGGGCATAGCCGCCGCGCGCGACGATGGCATCGGCGTCCATGCCGGTCTCTGCTGCGACTTCCTCGATCGCCGCACGTGCGGCGACGACGGTTCCGGATGCCGGCATCGCGCACAGCGCGGCGGCCGGCACGCCATCGACTTCAGCAATCAGGAAATGGGCGACGTGATACCATGACCGCACCCGCGCCACGGCGAGCCGTGTCATGAACGCCAGGCATTCCGCCTCGCCCCGGTCGAGCGCGATGTCGAACCAGCCGCGCGGCAACTGGCCGCGCTGCGCGGCCAGGACAATGCGGGCGATGAAGCCGGCGTCATCGGATCGTGCGGGACGGATCGAGGATCGTCCCGCGCCGATCATCTCAGGTGTTCTTCAGCGCGACGCGGAATTCGGCCTCGGTCTTGGCCTTGACCTCGTCGAGCGTGACGCCGTCGGCGAGCTCGATCAGCGCCATGCCGTCCTTGCCGTGCTTGTCGATGGTGAACACCGCAAGATCGGTGACGACCATGTCGACCACGCGCTCGCCGGTCAGCGGCAGGTTGCACTGCTTGAGCAGCTTGGGGCCGTCCTTGGCGGAATGCTCCATCACGACCACGACGCGCTTGACGCCGGCGACGAGGTCCATGGCGCCGCCCATGCCCTTCACCATCTTGCCGGGGATCATCCAGTTGGCGAGGTCGCCGTTCTGCGCCACCTGCATGGCGCCGAGGATCGACAGATCGATATGGCCGCCGCGCACCATGCCGAAGGAATCGGCCGACGAGAAATAGCTGGTCGAGGGCAGCTCGCTCACGGTCTGCTTGCCGGCGTTGATCAGGTCGGCGTCGACCTCGTCCTCATAGGGGAACGGGCCCATGCCGAGCATGCCGTTCTCGCTCTGCAGGCTGACGTCGATGCCGTCGGGGATGTAGTTCGAGACCAGCGTCGGGATGCCGATGCCGAGATTGACGTAATAGCCGTCGCGCAACTCCTTGGCGGCGCGGGCGGCCATCTGTTCACGGGTCCAGGCCATGTGGCTCTCCTGAAGGATTATGTTTTAGGCGGCGGGCCGCGGACGGGTGTTGCGGAACTCGATCCGCTTCTTGCCGGTCCCGACCTCGACGATGCGCTTGACGAAGATGCCGGGGGTATGGATGTGGTCCGGATCGATCTCGCCGGCCGGCACCAGGTGCTCGACCTCGGCGACGGTGACCTTCGCCGCGGTGGCCATCATCGGGTTAAAGTTGCGCGCGGTCTTGCGGTAGACCAGATTGCCGGCGGTGTCGCCCTTCCAGGCATGGACGATGGCGACGTCGGCGAACAGGCCGCGCTCCATGATGTACTTCTCGCCGTCGAATTCCTTCACTTCCTTGCCTTCGGCGATCAGCGTGCCGACGCCGGTCTTGGTGTAGAAGGCCGGGATTCCGGCGCCGCCGGCGCGGATGCGCTCGGCCAGCGTGCCCTGCGGGTTGAACTCGAGCTCGAGCTCGCCGGCGAGATACTGTTGGGCGAACAGCTTGTTCTCGCCGACATAGGACGAGATCATCTTCTTGATCTGGCGGGTCTCCAGCAGCCGGCTGAGGCCGATGCCGTCGACGCCGGCATTGTTGGAGACGACGGTGAGGCCCTTGACGCCGGACTCGCGGATCGCGTCGGACAGGGTCTCGGCGATGCCGCAGAGGCCGAAGCCGCCCGACATGATCATCATGCCGTCCTTGAGGAGACCATCGAGTGCCGATTTGGCGTCGGGATAAACTTTGTTCATGCAGCGAATACCTGATGGAGGGCGCGGAACGGCTGTGGCAAAGCGGATTATTAGGCGAAATCTTCGCAATGCGTCAATCACGGCCCGGTGCGGCGACGGGCGGCGGCCCGCGGCAGCAACATGGCCTTGAAAGCGACAAGAAAACCCTTCAAGTTGCGTGGGTTGGCAGGGGCCTCCGGCGAGAGCCCGCTGTGTTCGACGACGACCCGACAAAATTCAACCCGACCCGGATATGTCATTGACGATGGCCCAAGGAATTAAGCGCCTGGGGATGCCGATCGCGGCGCTTTTCGGCCTGGCGCTGGTCGGGCTGGTCGGAACGTCGTGGTTCCTCAACCGGGACGCGCTGCAACGCGCGGTGGAGGCGCAGATCCGCGCCGTGACCGGGCTCGAGCTCGTCGTCAACGGTCCGATCGACGTCTCGGTTTTTCCGGGCAGCTACGTTTCCTTTCATAATGTCGGGCTGAAGGGCGCCGATACCATCGGTCCCGCCCTGCAGGTCGACGTGCTGACCGCCAATCTGCGCCTGCTGCCGCTGTTGCTGCGGCGGTTCGAGATTGCCGACGTCATGATGCTCCGTCCGCATATCCATGTGGTCCGCGACGGCGCCGGCGAGAGCAACTGGACGCCGTTCGTCGAGACCATCGCCAAGGCGATGACGCCCGGCGCCGAGAACCAGGTGTCGTTCTCCGAAATCCGGATCCAGGACGGCGAGCTGAACTACCAGGACGGCACCAACAACATCTCCGAGCAGCTCGGCGATATCGACCTCTCGCTGGCCTGGCCCTCGATCTCGCGTTCCTTTGCCGCAACCGGCCAGTTCGACTGGCGCGGCGAACGCGTCGACGGCTCGATCAGCGCCAGCGACTTCGTCGCGCTGTTGTCGGGTGACCGCTCCGGCCTGAAGGCACGGCTCGCCAGCGCGCCGCTGAAAGTTGCTTTCGACGGAACCGTCGCCAACCGCACCAGCCTGATGATGGAAGGCGTCGCCACCATGGACTCACCGTCGCTGCGCAACGCGTTGCGCTGGATGGGCCAGGCGCCGCCCGGCGGCGGTGGCGGCTTCGGCCGCTTCGCGCTGAAGGCCCGCGCCAATGTGGTCGGCGGCTCGGTCGCGCTCACCAATGTCAATGTCGAGCTCGACGGCAACGTCGCCGAGGGCGTGATGACCTACGCCAATAACGGCCGGCAGACGCTGCAGGCGACGCTTGCCGCCGGCAATCTCGATTTCACGCCTTACATCTCGACGTTCCGCCTGCTGGCCAGCGGCCAGCGCGACTGGAACAGGCAGCTGTTCGACCTTTCCTCGCTGTCGTCGACCGATCTCGACATGCGCCTGTCGGCGGCCAAGGTGACGGTCGGCCCGTCCAAGCTCGGCCGCACCGCGTTCGGCGCCAATCTGCGCGGCGGCGCGCTGGCGCTCAGCGTCGGCGAGGCGCAGATGTATGGCGGCATCGCCAAGGGCTCGTTCGCGATCGCGCGCTCGGATGCGGTCGCCGACGTCAGGGCACAATTCCAGTTCACCGATGTCGATCTGCAGGCCTGCGCCAGCGAATTGTTCGGCATCAACAAGCTGTCCGGCCGCGGCAACCTGAACGTCTCGCTGACCGCCTCGGGCTCGAGCCCGTTCGGGCTCGCGTCGTCGCTCGACGGCACCGCGACGCTGAATGGACATGACGGCGCGATCGCGGGCTTCAATGTCGAGCAGCTGTTGAAGCGGCTGGAGAAGCGGCCGCTGTCCGGCGGCGGCAATTTCCGCTCCGGCTCGACGCCCTACGACAATCTCAGCATCTCGGTGAAATTCGCCGACGGCGTCGCGACCGCTGACGACATTCATGTCGAAAGCCCCACCGCGAAGATCACGCTGACCGGCACGGCCTCGGTGCCGTCGCGCGAATACGATCTCAAGGGCGTCGCCAGCCTGACCTCGGCATCGGCCGGCGGCAACGGTTTCGATCTGCCCTTCGTGATCCAGGGCCCGTGGGACGATCCGCTGATCTTCCCCGATCCGGAAAGCCTGATCCGCCGCTCGCCGGCCTCCGCTCCGCTGCTCGATGCGGTGAAGGATCGCAAGACCCGCGACGCGGTGCGCTCGGTGATCGAGCGCTTCACCGGCGGAGGAGCCGCACGGCCCGCGGCGGCGCCCGATGCTGCGGCAGGCGCGCCCGGCGGCGCACCGGCGGCGTCGGCCGAGAATGCGAAGTCGAACTGAATCCATTCACTTTGCGCATCGATGCACCGGGACCGATCCACGCGCTCGCCGCAAACCCCTACACAAGTCGGCGGCGCGACATCTTTATCGGGTCACGGGCATGCGCTAGTGTTTTCTCCAACCGGTTAAAAAGCCGGCCTCATGAGGGAGAACAACGTGAGATCCAAGGTTATCGGTGCGCTATCAATTGCGGTCGCCGCGGTCGGCCTGTTCGCCGCAACTGCACCCGCTCTCGCCCAGGGCAAGACGATCACCGTCTGGTGGGGCAAGGGATTTTACAAATCCGAAGACGACGCGCTGCTCGAGACGATCAAGAAATTCGAAGCCAAGACCGGCATCAAGGTCGAACTGTCGCAATACGCGATCCAGGACATGATTCCGAAGACGGTCGCCGCGCTCGATTCCGGCACCGTGCCCGACGTCGCCTATTCGGACACCTACGATGTGCAGGCCCAGGGCAAATGGGCCTATGAAGGCAAGCTCGAGGATCTCTCCGACATCATGCTGCCGATGAAGGACGCGTTCGCGCCGAACACGCTGGAAGCCGCGCTGCTTTACAACGACGTCACCAAGAAGAAGTCCTATTACGGCTTCCCGCTGAAGCAGCAGAGCATGCACGTCCAGATCTGGGGCGACATGCTGGAGAAGGCCGGCTTCAAGGCCGCCGACATCCCGACCAAGTGGGAGGACTACTGGTCGTTCTGGTGTGACAAGGTGCAGCCGGCGATCCGCAAGGCGACCGGCCAGCGCATCTACGGCGTCGGCCAGCCGATGGGCGTGGAATCCACCGACTCGTTCCAGTCGTTCTACACCTTCATGGACGCCTATCACGTCAAGCTGGTCGACGACGACGGCAAGCTCCTGGTCGACGATCCCAAGGTCCGAGACGGATTGATCCACGCGCTGAAGGACTACACCGAAACCTACATCAAGGGCTGCACGCCGCCCTCCTCGACGACCTGGAAGGATCCGGACAACAACGTCGCCTTCCACAACAAGACGATCGTGATGACCCACAATTTCACGATCTCGATCGCGGCGAAGTGGTTCGAGGATTCCACCAACCCGGCGCTGACCGACGCGCAGCGCGCCGCCGGCAAGCAGGCCTATGAGCAGGACATCATCACCGCGTCCTTCCCCAAGGCACCGGACGGCTCGACCATCAAGTACCGCTCCGACGTCAAGACCGGGCTGATCTTCGCCAACGCCAAGAACAAGGCGGAAGGCAAGCAGTTCATCGCGTTCCTGATGCAGGAAGACAATGTGCGGCCCTATGTCGAGGGCGCGCTCGGTCGCTGGTTCCCGGTGACCAAGGCCAGCCAGGCGAGCCCGTTCTGGCAGGCCGACCGGCACCGCAAGGCGGTGTGGAATCAGTTCACCGGCGGCACCGCGCCGTTCGACTTCACCAAGAACTGGAAGTTCACCATCCTGAACAACGAGAACGTCTGGGCCAAAGCCATGAACCGCGTCGTCAGCGAGAAGGTGCCGGTGGACAAGGCCGTCGACGAACTGATCGCCCGCATCAAGCAGGTCGCGGGGTAACATCAACGATGACCGGCACTGCCGACACTTGCTCCGCGTCGTCCCGGCGAAAGCCGGGACCCATACGCCGAGGCAGTAATTTGGGAGCAGGCTGGTCGACGGCTTTCTGGCAACGGCCGGGCCCTGTGGTTATGGGTCCCGGCCTTCGCCGGGACGACGACGTAGGCGACATCGACGACGTAAGCGACATCTTAGAGTAACCGAATGGCGATCACACTCTCCGCATCCGATGTCCCCTCGCCGCCGTTGTCGGCGCGGCTGTCGCCGCCGCAGGTCTGGGGCATCGTGCTGCTCGCGCCCTATCTGCTCGTCTTCCTCGCCTTCGTGGTCTATCCGGTCGGCTACGGCCTGTGGCTGGCGCGCCATCCGGCGAGCTATGTCGCGCTCTATCACGACCCGATTTTCGCGCGCGCGGCGATCAACACGCTGATCTTCCTGGTCATCGGCATCAACATCAAGATGCTGATCGCGCTGTTCCTGTCCGGCTTCTTCGCCCAGCAGCGGCCCTGGATCAGGTGGCTGTCTGTCATCTTCATCCTGCCCTGGGCGGTGCCCTCGATCCCGACCATCCTGTCGGTGCGCTTCATGCTCAATCCCGAATGGGGCGTGGTCAACCAGTTGATCTTCAAGTTCACCGGCGACGACGGCCCGAACTGGCTGAACGATCCATCGGTCGCTTTGGCGATGGCGATCGGCGTCCACATCTGGAAGTCGCTGCCGTTCTGGACGCTGATCCTGCTGACCGGACGGCTCGCCATCTCGCACGATCTGTACGAGGCCTCCGACGTCGACGGCGCCAATTGGTGGCAGAAATTCCGCTACATCACATGGCCGTCGATGCAGACGCTCTACGTCACGTGCACGCTGCTCTCGATGATCTGGACGCTCGGCGACTTCAACAGCGTCTATTTGCTCACCGGCGGCGGGCCCGCCGACCTCACCCATGTGCTGTCGACGCTCGGCATCCGCTATCTGCGCCTCGACCAGCTCTCGCTGGCGATGGCCTCGATCGTCTGCGCCATGCCGTTCGTGCTGCCGCTGGTCTATTTCATGATGAAACGGTTGTCGCGATGAAGCTGCCCACCCTCCGCGAAGTCGGTACCGAGGCCAAGCTGCTCCTGATCGGCATCCCGGTCTTCATCTGGACCATGATTCCGATCTACCACATGTTCGTGTTCGCGATCTCGCCGAAGGAGGACGCGTTCACCGGCAAGCTGTGGCCGACGCATCCGACGCTGCACAATTTCTCGATCGTGTTCCACCAGCAGCATTACTTCCTGCGCGACTTCTGGATCCAGTTCTGGAATTCGACCGTGATCGCGCTCGCGGTCGGTGCGCTGACGCTGTTCGTCGCCACCGCCGCCGCGTTCTCGATCTCGCGGCTGCGCGTGCCGGGCGGCCGCTCCGTCATGAACTTGGCGCTGTTCACCTACTTCATTCCGGCCGCGTTCCTCGCCGTGCCGATGTACCGCACCATGGGCAATTACGGCCTGCTCAACAATCACTGGTCGCTGATCCTCGCGATGGTGACGATCGCCGCGCCCTACGCGATCTGGGTCTTGAAGCAGGCCTCCGACAAGCTGCCGGTCGAGCTCGACGAGGCCGCGACGATGGACGGCGCCACCACACTGCAGCTGTTCCGCCTGGTCTATGTGCCCTTGATGATGCCGTCGCTGGTCGCGGTCGGCACCTATGCTATCCTGCTCGCCTGGAACGAATATCTCTACGCGTTCCTGCTGCTGTCGAAGGACACCGACATCACGCTGCCGGTCGCGCTCGGCAACTTCCTCGCCGCGGACGACTCGCCGTGGGAGCTCCTGATGACCACCGGCTTCATCTACGCGCTGCCGCCGGCCGCGGTCTATTACGCCTTCAAGCGCTACATGGTCGGCGGGCTGACGGCAGGCGCCGTCAAGTCGTGACGCGCTGTCATTCCGGGATGGTGCGCTAGCACCAGACCCGGAATCTCGAGATTCCGGGTTCGATGTTTCACATCGCCCCGGAATGACGGAAATTACAGCGGCGCGGCGCTCTCGCCGCGCGCGCTCGACAGTTTCGAGGCGAACGAGGCAATCACGATGATCACGGCAATCAGCGCGATCCCCAGCGTGCAGATCGCGTTGATCTCGGGTTTCACGCCGAGCCGGACCTCGGAATAGATCCGGATCGGCAGCGTCGCCGAACCCGGGCCGGTGGTGAAGCTCGCGATCACGACGTCGTCGAGCGACAGCGTGAAGGCAAGCATCCACCCCGCCACGATCGCCGGCACGATCAGCGGCAGCGTCACCAGGAGGAACGCCCGCACCGGATCGCAGCCGAGGTCCATCGCGGCCTCCTCTAGGCTGCGGTCGAGCGTGGCGAGGCGCGACTGCACCACGACCGTGACGAAGCACATCGTCAGCGTGGTGTGGGCGATCGTCACCGTCCAGAACCCGCGCTCGGCATTGAGCGCCACGAACAAAAGCAGCAGCGACAGGCCGGAGATCACCTCGGGCATGACCAGCGGCGAATACAACATGCCGGAGAACAGTGCCCGGCCCCGGAACCGCTCGCCGCGCGCCAGCCCGATCGCCGCCAGCGTGCCCAGCAGTGTCGCCAGCGTCGCCGACACCGCGGCGACCGACAGGCTCATCCACGCCGCTTCCAGCATGGCGCGGTCGCCAAAGAACTCGCGGTACCAGCGCAGCGACCAGCCGCCCCACACCGTCACCAGCCGCGAGGCGTTGAACGAGTAGATCACGAGGATGACGATCGGCAGATAGAGGAACGCCAGCCCGAGCGCCAGCGACGTCATGTTGAAGCGGGTGAGCCTGGTGAGCCTGGTGACGGGGCGCGCCATCAGCTGTTGGCCTTGAGCTGACGCCGCTGCAGGCGATCGTAGAGTACGAGCGGCGGCACCAGCAGCAGCAACAAGGCGACCGCGGCGGCCGATGCGACCGGCCAGTCCTTGTTGGTGAAGAACTCGAGCCACAGCGTCTGCCCGATCATCAGCGAGTTGGAGCCGGCGAGCAGGTCGGGGATCACAAACTCGCCGACAACAGGAATGAAGCAGAGCAGCGCGCCGGCGCCGACGCCGGGCAGCGACAGCGGGAATGTCACCAGCCAGAACGCCTGCAACGGCGAGGCGCCGAGATCGCCCGCGGCCTCCAGCAGCGACGCGTCCATCCTGGAGAGCGTCGCATAGAGCGGCAGGATCATGAACGGCAGATAGGAATAGACGATGCCGAGATACATCGCGCTGTCCGTCGACAGCCAGACCACCGGCGCGGACACGATGTGCAGCGCCAGCAGAACCTGGTTGAGCAGGCCGTCATGCTGCAGGATGTTGATCCAGGCATAGATGCGGATCAGGAACGAGGTCCAGAACGGCACGATGACCAGCATCATCGCCACGCCCTGCCAACGCTGCGGCAACCGCGCCATGCCGTAGGCAATGGGATAACCGATCAGGAGCAGGATCAGCGTCGCGGTCACCGCGACGACGAGGCTGCGCAGATAGGACAGGATGTAGAGATTGTCCGAGATCAGCAGGCGGAAATTGTCGAACGACAATTGCGCGAACGCCGCGGCCAGCGCCGCGCGGCCCTCAGTGAACTCGAACACCGGCGTATAGGGCGGCTGCGCGATCGCGGTCTGCGACAGGCTGATCTTCAGCACGAAGCCGAACGGCACCAGGAAGAACAGCACCATCCACAGATAGGGCGCGATCGCGGCGAACCGCGCCGGCCGGGCGAAGATGCGGCGCGCGCTCATTGTTCGAGCACCAGGCAATCGTCGGCGGTGAACCATGCCACCACACGCTGGCCGGCGAGATAGGCATCCACATCGAGCCGCGCGGTGTTGGCCATCGACGCGCACACCACCGCGCCCGTCTCCAGCTTCACCCGGTAGCTGGTCACGCCGCCGAGATAGTTGACGTCGGTGACGACGCCCTCCAGCCGGTTGATCGCCTGCGACGCGCCGCCGTCCGTTGCCGGCGCGCGGCGCGACAGCTTCACCTTCTCGGGGCGGATCGCGACGGCAACGACCTGCCTGGTCACCGGCGGCCACAGCTCGCTGACCGCCAGCCTGCCCGCATCAGCCGTCGCGACCGTCAGGCGCCCGTTCTCGCGGGACGTGACCTCGCCGTTGAACAGATTGATGTCGCCGACGAACTCGGCGATCCAGCGCGAGGCCGGCGCCTCGTAGAGATTGCGCGGGGTGGCGACCTGGACCAGACGGCCGGCATCCATCACCCCGATGCGGCCGGCCATCGTCATCGCCTCCTCCTGGTCGTGGGTGACGATGATGAAGGTCATGCCGAGCCGGCGCTGCAACTCCATTAGCTCTCCTTGCGTGCTCTCGCGCAGCTTCTTGTCGAGCGCCGCGAGCGGCTCGTCGAGCAGCAGCACCTGCGGGCGCCGCGCCAGCGAGCGCGCCAGCGCGACACGCTGCCGCTGTCCGCCGGAGAGCTGGTCGGGCTTGCGCTTCTCCATCCCCTCGAGCTTGACGAGCGCCACCATCTCGGCGACGCGGGCCGCGATGTCGGCGCGCGCCATGCCGGCGCGCTTCAGCCCGAAGGCGATGTTGTCGCGCACCGACAGATGCGGGAACAGCGCGTAGTTCTGGAACATCATGTTGACGGGCCGCTCATGCGGCAGCACCTGCGCGATGTCGCTGCCGCCAAGCAGGATGCGGCCCTCGTCCGGCGTCTCGAAGCCGGCGAGCATGCGCAGCAGCGTGGTCTTGCCGCAGCCGCTCGGGCCGAGCAGCGCGAAGAATTCGCCGGCGCGGATATCGAGCGAGAGCTTGTCGACCGCGCGGAAATTGCCGAACGACTTGGCGACACCCTCGATCCGCAGCAGCGGCATGTCCGGGACGGCCGGTTCAGGCAACGGCCTTGCCGCCTCCGCACTCGCTTCGCCCGATGTCACGTCCGTCAGCCCCGATTCCCCGTAAGGTCCGATTCTGGCGGCAAGCTAGCGGCGGATCGCCACCGGCTCAACCGCCTCACGGACATCTCCCGCAATATTGTCGGCGTCCGCACCTCTGCTAGACTTCGCAGTCAAATTCGAGGGGCAACCGATGATTCACGACCGCTACGGCCTGCCGCTGACGACGAGCTCGGACCGCGCCGCCGCCTACTATGTCGACGGCGTCGATCGCATGCTAGCGGCGCTGCATGGCGCCGATGCGGCATTCGAGGCGGCGATCGCCGAGGACCCCGATTTCGCATTGGCCCATATCGGCCGTGCCCGCGTCCACCAGCTCAACATGGAAGGCGCCAAGGCCCGCGCCAAGGCGGCCGATGCACGGCAGCTGGCCGCGGCCGCAAGCCCGCGCGAGCGCCAGCACATCGAGATCATCGCCTCAGTCATCGAGGGCCAGGGCAAGAAGGCGATGGCAGCGGCCGAACAGCACCTTGCCGAATATCCGCGCGATGCGCAGATCCTCTCGCTGTTGCTCGGCGCCTTCGGCCTCTATGCGTTCTCCGGCCGGCCCGACCATGACTCGGCGCGGCTTTCGATCTGCGAGCGCTACATCAGCGACTATGGCGACGATTGGTGGTTCCTCACCTATCTCGGCTGGTCGAAAACCGAGGCCGGCGATATCGTCTCGGGTCGCGCCATCACCGAGCGCGGCTATGCGCTGAAGCCGGAGAACGCCGGCGCCGCGCACGCGGTCGCGCATGCGTTGTTCGAGCAGGGCGACGCGGCGGAAGGCCGCAGCTTCCTTTCCGCCTGGCTACCGGCGAATGATCGCACCAGCTTCCTTCAGGGCCATCTCGCCTGGCACCTGGCCTTGATTGCGATCGAGGAAGGCGACGCCGACAGCGCGCTCGACATTTACGAGCAGCACATCAAGCCGGCGGGCCGCCCCTATCCGCCGCTCAATATCTTCACCGACACGGCCTCGCTGCTGTGGCGGCTGACGGTCGCCGGCAAGACCGGTCTCGAGCAGCATTGGAAGGATGTCGCCGCCTATGGCGACGGCTACTTCCCGAAGGCCGGCGCGCATTTCGCCGACGTGCACCACGCGCTCGTCGCAGCCACGACCAACAACGACGCGCTCGAGGCGCGGCTGGTCGAGATGGCCACGCGCGACGCCGACGGCAGACTGGCGCCGGGCCCCGCGGCGATCGGGCTCGGCCGCGGGATCGCGGCCTTCGCCGCCGGCGATCACGACGACGCGGTGCGCATTCTTGCGCCGCTGATGCCAGAGCTGGTGCGAATCGGCGGCAGCCATGCGCAACGTGAATTGTGGGAGGACACCTTCATCGTCGCATGCCTGCGCGCCGGCCAGGGCCGGCAGGCAACGAGCCTGATCTCGGAGCGGCTGCATCGCCGTCCGTCCCGGGGCGACCTCGCCTGGTCACAGGAGGCGGCCCGGCAATAGCCGCTGCTGGAGCTCTCCTCCTTCCCTGAAAGGGGGAAGGTCGGGATGGGGGTCGGCCACGAACGACACCGGTTGTCATGGAGGCAGAATCCCCACCCGCTTTGCTCTGGCGAGCAAAGCGACCTCCCCTTTTCAAGGGGAGGTTTGAATCGAGCTCAATCCATCTTCGCCATGAACGCCGCAAGCGCGTCGCGATCGGCTTGCGGCATGGTCAGCCCGAGCTTTGAGCGGCGCCACAGGATATCGTCGGCAAAGCGCGCCCATTCCTTGCGCATGAGGTAGCGCACCTCGGCGCCGGTCAGTTCGGGACCGAAGGCCGGGCCGAGATCGGCCTTCTCTTTGGCGTCGCCCAGAACATCTCTGACGTTCAGCCCATAGGCGGCCACCAGCCGCCGCGCCTGCGCCTCGCCGAGGAAGCGCCAGCGGTCGCGGACGATGTCGACCTCGGTCTCGAAGCGCTGCCACGCGAACTCGCCGCCCGGCAGCGGCGCCGTTGCGGTCCAGCGCGGCGTCATCGGATAAAACCGCGTGAACTCCGACACCGTCCGCTCGGCGCGGCGCCGCGCGGTGGTGACGTCGCCGCCGAAGATCGTAAGCAGCGGCGCCTTGCCGCGCCTGACATCGAGCAGCGCTGCGCCATCGCTCATGTGCCGGCGCGCGGGCACGAGCACGGAATTGGCACCGGAGACGGTCCGCAGCACATCGACTGGAGCGATCTGTTCGCGAAAGTAGCGATTGGCTGCGTCGCAGAGATAGGCCTCCTCGCGCACACCAATTGCGACCACCGCCGGATTACCCTTGAAGGGATGACTGACGCTGCCGATCAGGGTGAAGTCGCGCTCGTAGGGACTGGCGAAGATCAACCGGCCGTCAGGGTTCTGAAACACATAGACGTTGTCGCAGTCGAACAGGCGGCGCACGACAATCTGGCTGATCTGCACGGTCGCAAGCTGCGGCGCGGGCACGCGCAGCACGATGTCGGCGACCGAGGCGCTCCACGCGCCGGTCGCGCTGACCAGCGCCCGCGCCGTGATCACCCGCCGGTAGCCGCGGTCGATCGCGACCAGCCGCCAGGTCTCGCCGCGCTCGGCCCGGGTCACGCGCGCGCCGGTGCGGATATCGGCGCCGCGCGCTGCGGCATCGACGGCGGTGAGCACGACGAGCCGGGAATCGTCGACGACGCAGTCGGAGTATTCGAACGCGGTTCCGAACGGCCGCTTCAGCGCATTGCCGACCGGATGGTGGGTGACATCGAGCGTCGCCGAGCGCGGCAGACCGCTGCGCGAAGTCAGCCGTTCGTAGAGCAGCAGCAACGACCGCAACTGCCACGGCGGCCGCTCCTCGGCATGCGCCGGGATCACGAAGCGCACCGGCCGCACCAGATGCGGCGCAATGCGCAGCAACACGTCGCGTTCCCTCAGCGCCCGGCGGACGCGGAAGAACTCCCGCCGTTCCAGCCCGGCCAGATCGCCATGGACCAGCCGTGGCGAAGCCTGCGATGCGCCGGAACCGAGATCGCCCTGCTCCAGCAGGATCACGCGCAGGCCGCGGCCGGCGGCATCACGAGCAATGCTCGTGCCGTTCAGGCCACCGCCGATGATCGCGACGTCGTAGTCCGCCATGCGCAACGCCTATCGCATTTCAATGCGAACAAAAGACGGGTTCGCACGAAAAATGCGTCAAGGCGCGGCGCTGAACTACATGATGTCCGGGTGAATCACGGCACACTCACCTTCCCGCTTGCGGGGGCGATCGTACGTTTGCACGATTTCGGAATATTGGAATAATGCCCCTGAGTTGCCCGACGTGTCAAGTAGCCTGCTCGAACGCCGGCCGCCGCCGGCTACTTTGCATGGGGTTGTTTTCGATATTTTGGCAGCGCTCCTCCTGCGACGGCCCGCGAGCGGGAGAGGCACACCGTCTTCGCGACGGCTATCCAACCTGACTCCATCACGCGCTAGTCCGCGCCGGCCGCGGCGAAGAACTGTTCCGGTCCATCGACCTCGATCAGCTTCCTGCCGTCGATCACCCAGAACCGGTTGGCCACCGTGCGCACGAACTGGCGGTCGTGCGACACCAGGAGGCAGCTGGCCTGCTGTTCCATCAACTCGTCCTCCAGCGCCTCCTGGCCCTCGATGTCGAGGTGGTTGGTCGGCTCGTCGAGCAGATAGAAGTTCGGCTGGGTGAGCCGCAGCACCAGCATGCCGAGGCGGGCCTTCTGCCCGCCCGACAGCCGCCCGATCGGACGGCCCTGCATCTCGATCGAGAGCCCGGCGCCGGCGAGCAGGCCGCGCGCCCGCTGATCACCGACCTCGAAGCGCCGCGTCAGCATGCGCATCGGCGTGTCGCTATCGGCGAGATCCGCCAGTGCCTGGTCGCAATAGCCAAGCACCAATGACTCGGTGGCCCGGATCTCGGCCGGTGCCGCTGCGGCATTCTCGATCGCCAGCCGCAGCGCCGCGACGAAGCGGGTCTTGCCGGCGCCATTCGGCCCGAGCAGCGCAATCCGGTCGCCCTTGCAGATGAACTGCTGGCCGGTCCTGAACAACAGCCGGCCGTCGGGTGTGGCGATCCCGGCGTTGTCCAGCCTGATCAGGACCCTGGCATGGGTGTCGCGGTTAGCGAGCCGGATCGTTCCGGCCGAGCGTTCCAGATGCGCGGGCTTCGCCGTCTCCTCCAGTCTCTCGGCGCGCTGCTTCAATTGCCTGGTCTTCGACAGCAGAAGGTCGCTGCCGGAATTGATGCCGAGATTGTTGAGCTTCGCGGCCTGCTGCCGGAGCTGCCGCACGGCCTTCATGTCGCGCTGATAGCGCCGCTCGTCCGAGGCATCGAATTCGTCGATCGCCGCGCGCGCCGCGGTATAGGGCAGCGAGAACAGCTGCGACCGCTCCGGGCGCAGGAACAGTGTCCGGTTGGTCGTCGCATCGAGAAAGGCGCGATCGTGGCTTGCGATCACCACCGGCATCTCGCGCGGCAGCGCGTTCAGCCAGCCCTCGAGCCGGCCGATCTTGGCGAGGTCGAGATGGTTGGTCGGCTCGTCGAGCAGCAGCACGTCGGGCTCGGTCACCATCACGCGGGCGAGCACCGCAAGCCGCAGCCAGCCGCCGCTCAGCTGCTTCAGCGGTCTCGTCCACAGCTCCTCCGGCACCTCGAGCGATTGCAAGGCGACGTCGACCCGCCAGCCCTCGCTGGCGCGCTGCTCGCCGGGAAGCGCCTCGAGCACGGCGGCATGGAACGGCGTATCCAGCAGTCTGGGCGGCGCATCCTGCTCGACATGGCCGACGGTCAGTCCGCGCGCGCGGGTTATATCGCCTTCGTTGGGCTCCATCGCATCTGCGATACAGCGCAGCAGCGTGGACTTGCCGCGGCCATTGGCGGCCACCAGCCCGATGCGGTCGCCGGCATTGACGACGAAATTCAGTTCGGAAAACAGCGGCGCGTTCAGCGTCACGCCGAGATTGCGGACATTGATGAGGGTCACGATCAATTCTCTGGTCTTGCCGGCAATCGCAACATCCCGAGGCGTCCAGCCATCATCGGATGTGCGTGTCGAAGCGCGGCGAGGGATTGATGTGCGGGCGCGAACGCTCAAGCGTCGACGCCGCACGGCCACGAAGGGCAGACCAGGAAGGATTTAGCGCGAGTTTCCGGTCAGCCCTGCAAACGCATCTGCAGGGCGTTGACGGGGCCACGCTTGAGGTGGGGATCGGTGTATCTCGCCACGACGCAGCCCTCCTTTCTCGGCTGAAATGATGTGGTGGGTCGAGATGTAGCCGGACGTGCAGCGGATGGCAAGCACAGCCGGCCGGGCGATTCAGGCCAAATTACCCGGCTCTGCGCACGGTTTCGGCAAGCTGGTCGCCGCCGACCAGCGCGGCGAATTGACCGATCGGGGCCGGCCTGCCGATCAGATAGCCCTGCACTGCGTCGCAGCCCTCTTCGGCGAGAAAGTCGAGCTGCGCCTCGGTCTCGACGCCTTCGGCGACGATCGACATTTCAAGGCCGTGGCCGAGATCGATCACCGCGCGCACGATCGCGGCCGATTGCGGGTTGCGGCCGAGATTGATGACGAAGGCACGGTCGATTTTGATCTTGTCGAACGGAAATGCCTGCAGGTAGCTCAGCGAGGAATAGCCGCTGCCGAAATCGTCCATCGAGATGCGGACGCCGAGCGCCTTCAGCCGCCGCAGCAGCGACAGGCCGCGGTCGAAATCCTCGATCAGCACGCCCTCGGTGATTTCGAGCTCGAGCCGGTCCGGCGTGAGCCCGGTCTCGAGCAGGATCGAATGCACGAGGCCTACGAGGTCGCCATGGGTGAATTGCGCCGGCGACAGGTTCACCGCGACCTGCAGCGGGATCGCCCAGGAGGCCGCCTCCCGGCAGGCTTCGCGCAGAATCCATTCGCCCATCTCGACGATCAGGCCGCTTTCTTCCGCGAGCGGAATGAAGTCGCCGGGCGGCACGAAGCCGCGCACCGGATGGTGCCAGCGCGCCAGCGCCTCGAAGCCGATGATCTGGCTGGCCGCCACGCTGCCGCCCGCCGCGGCCTGCGGCTGGTAGTAGAGCGACAATTCGCCATTCTTGATCGCGACCGACAGCTCCTGGTGCAGCACGCGGCGATCGCGAATCTGCTGGTCCATCTCCGGTTCGAAGATCGAGATCGTGCCGCGCGACTTCGCCTTGGCGCGAAACAGCGCCGCGCCGGAATTGGCCAGCAGCGAGGCCGCGTCGGATCCGTTGTCCGGGAACACCGCGATCCCTGTGGTGAGGCCGGTTCGCACCGACTTGCCGTCGATTAGGAAATCCTGCCCGAGCGCCTCGGCGGCCTGCTCGGCCAGCGCGATGCCGACGACCGGCTGCTTGCCGTCGATGATGAGGCCGAATTCGTCGCCGGACAGCCGCGCCACCACGCCGCCGCGTGCCACGGCCTGCAGACGCTGCGCGACCTCGACCAGCACCTTGTCGCCCATCGCATGGCCGTAGACGTCGTTGATCTCCTTCAACCCGTCGAGATCGACGCAGAGCACGGCGAACTCCTCGTCGGTGCCGTCGCAGGCCTCGATCATCTGGGTCAGCGCCTGCAGGAAGGCGGCGCGGTTCGGCAGATCGGTCAGGCCGTCATGATAGGCCATGTGCGCCATCCGCGACTCGGTCTGGCGCCGGTCGGTGACGTCCTCATGGGTCTTGATCAGATATTGCGGCTCGCCGACATCGTCGAGCACGGTCATGCGGCGGGTCAGGAACAGCCGCAGGCCGTCCTTGGTCGAGATCGGATGCTCCTCGGCGATCATGCTGCGCTTCCTGATCGCGGCCTCGTCGCGGGCGATGATCAGCTTGGCTTCACGCGCATTGAAGATGTCGGACGCGGTCAGGCCGGCGGCGTCCTCGCGGCGGCGATTGAGGATCGTCTCGGCGCTGCGGTTGGCCAGGAGGTAGCGGCCGTCGCTGACCCGCTGCACGATCAGCGAGACCGGGATGTTGTCGACCACGAGCTCGAGGAACTTCTTGTTGTTCTCGAGCTCGCGCGACAGCGAACGGCGATCGGTGACGTCCTCGAACAGCGCGATCAGGAATTCCGGCTCGCCGGCCTCGTTGCGGGCGATCACGCGGTTGGAGGCGAGGATCCGCTTGTCCGAACCGCGTTCGACGAAGAATTCGCTGCGATGATAGCCTTCCGCCGCGTTCAGCGCCGCGCGGTCGGCGGTGTCGATGCTGGCGGCGGTCTCGGGGCGGAAGATCTCGTCGGCGCGCTTGCCCACGATGTGATCGCGCGAGAAGCACGAGAAGCGCTCGAAGGCGCGGTTGGCGAAGATGTAGCGGCCGTCCTCGATGTTCTTGGCCGCGACGCAGACCGGAACGTTGTCGAGCACCGATTCCAGGAATTGTGTGGTCGAGGCGAGCTTGCGCGACAGCTTGCGCTGGTCGGTGCAATCGAGATGGGTCGCGACCGAGCCGCCGTTCGGCAATGGAAAATACTTCACCAGCACCGACCTGCCGCCGGGCAGCTCGCTAACCAGTCCCTCCGGCGCCGCGGCCCTGGCGAAGAAATCCTCGGCGCTGACGTCGAGCACGCCGCGGTCGCGGCGCAGTTCCAGCAGCTCGACGCCGGTCATGTTGCGCCTGATGTCGGCGCGCGACAGGCCGTAGATGTCGAGATAGCGGTCGTTGCAGAACACGATGCGCTCCTGCGCATCGGTCATCACCACGCCCTGGTTCAAATGGTTGAGTGCCGACGAGACGAAGGCGTTACGCCGCAATTGCGCGCGCTTGGCCTTGCGCAGCGCCGAGAGGATCCACAGCCCGACCGCGCCGAAAAAGGACGCCACCACCACGCTGCCGATCAGCAGCTCCCAGACCAGGCCGGGATCGAGGCTGCCCAGATAGCTCGACGGCGCGAACGCACCGGTGCCGGCCCGGGCTGCAGCGCACGGCGCGACGGCGGCGATCAGGCAGAGCACGGCCCTTGCCGGAATCGAATTCTTCCCGCCCGCCTGCACCTTCCTGCCAACCATCGATCACCCGCGGATTTCCGGGGCGAGTGTCCGGCTCCGGCGGTTTGGATCGGGTAAACGCGTACTGATGCAACCGGAAAATGCTGACTTAATTTATGGCAATTGCCCTGACATGATTAATGCTCCACTAACAGGGCATGGCTTCCCAACTATTTGAGATGGCCCAAGCACTTGCCTAATAAGCACTTGCCCAAGGCGGCCGGATCGGCTGAACGATGTTGGCGGCAACGGTCATGGCGTGGCTGGGCGGAAATTTTCGGACCTGAAGGACGAGATGGACAGGGTTGATTGCGTGATCGTCGGTGCGGGGGTGATCGGCCTCGCCGTGGCGCGGCGGCTGGCACAGGCCGGCCGCGAAGTGATTGTGCTCGAGGAGGCCGAGGGGATCGGCACGGTGACCTCGTCGCGAAACAGCGAGGTGATCCACGCCGGCATCTACTACCGCGCCGGCAGCCTGATGGCGCGGATGTGCGTCAGCGGCAAGCGGGCGCTCTACCGCTACTGCGCCGAGCACGGCATCCCGCACAAGAATTGCGGCAAGCTGATCGTGGCCACCACGCCTGCGGAGACCGAGAAGCTGCAGTCGATCCGCGCGCATGCCGAGGCCAACGGCGTCGACGACATGCAGCTTCTGTCCGGCGAGGCGGCGCGCGCGCTGGAGCCGGCGCTGAATTGCGACGCAGCGCTGCTGTCGCCCTCGACCGGGATCATCGACAGCCATGCTTACATGCTGGCGCTGCGCGGTGACGCCGAGGCGGCCGGGGCGGCGTTTGCCTTCCATACGCCGCTGCTCCACGCCAGGGCCACCGCCGACGGGTTCGAGATCGAGGCCGGCGGCGCCGCGCCGATGACGCTGGCCTGCGATCTCCTGGTCAATGCCGCCGGGCTCGGCGCGACGGCAGTCGCGCGCAACGTCGAGGGCATGCCGATCGAATTGATTCCAACGGCCTATTTGGCCAAGGGCAATTACTTCAGCTGCAGCGCCAGGGCGCCGTTCTCGCGGCTGATCTACCCGGTGCCGGAACCCGGTGGGCTCGGCGTCCACCTGACGCTCGACATGGCCGGACAGGCGAGATTCGGGCCCGACGTCCAATGGATCGATCACATCGATTACGCGGTCGACCCTGATCGGGCCGAGCGGTTCTATCCGGCGATCCGGAAATACTGGCCGGCCCTGCCGGACGGCGCGCTGATGCCGAGCTATTCGGGAATCCGCCCCAAGATCGTGCCGCCGGCGGTGGCGACCCAGGATTTCCTGATCCAGGCGCCGGCCGATCACGGCGTCGCGGGCCTGATCAACCTGTTCGGGATTGAATCGCCCGGACTGACATCGTCCCTCGCGGTCGCCGACCATGTCGGCGCGTTGGCGGAACTCTGAGCAAATACAGTAAGGCCTCCCGGGGGATGCGCGCGCGCTTGGGCGTTCATCCCTCGGTGAAAGGCCAGGCTATTTGCTAATTTGCAGGGGGGCGGTCTAGTGGACCGTGTCGTCGGCGGACAGTCTCAACCGCTCGATTTGATCCTTGACCATCAACTTGCGGCGCTTCAGCTCGCAAATATGCAGGTCGTCTACAGAGGGGTGAACGAGCGCTTCGTGCAGTTCGTTCTCGAGTATTTTGTGTTTACGCTCCAGCTCAATGAGATGGGCCTGTATTGCCATTGCGAACACTCCTCGGTGCGTTAAACCTCAGGTTCGATCCGGACCGCCGAGTGTACACGAGTGGACGGCGCTGTCGATGGGGGACGCGAAATGCCGCACGCACTCATTTCGGTTTATCTGTAACCAATCGTGACTATGGAACCGGTCCGGCTTGCGCGGCGCGCGTTCAAGGAGGATATTCCGGCGAGCGGCGACTTCAGCCGCAACAACCTTATCGTGCTTATCAGTTAATACACAACCATGAACGATCAGGATGAGCGCGAACTAATCGCCGAACTCGCGCGGCTGCAACAAGAGCACCGCGACCTCGATGCCGCGATCGACGCGCTGCATCAGTCGCCGGCGCCGGATCTCTTGATGCTGCAGCGCTTGAAGAAGCGGAAGCTGCAACTGCGCGATCGCATCGCCTTCATCGAAGACCAGATCACGCCCGACATCATTGCCTGACGCGTGCCGCGGCGCGGGCCTTCGCGGTTCGGCGCTTCCGGTTCAGACCGGGCGACGGTTTTCCCCGTCATCCACAGCGCCTCGCCGGCTTCACGTTCGCGGCAACGGACGGAAGGCGGTTTCCCGGCGCTTGACTCCACATGAACAAAAAGAGAACATGCCAGCCCAGCCGCCAGCCATCAGAGGGAGTTTCGCCATGTCCGCACCGCCTTCCCTGCCCGACAACAGCCGCTACGAGAAGGCCTGCGATCAGGCGATCGCGATGTGCGACGGCAACCTGCGCAGCACCATCAAGGCGCTGATCATGGCCAACGAATATCTGGAAGCCGAGCTTGAGGAATTGCAGGCCGCGATCACCGCCGGCTGCGTGCCGGCGCAGACCCGGGCGGCGAGCGATGCCGCCTGATCCTTGGCCTGATCTTCAGGGAGCACAGCGATGGCCGATGTAACGTATTACGTGGCACTGCCCTTCATGCAGGATGATGACGGCACGCCGGTCGCCGGCAATGCCGAGGAATGCCAGAGCTCGGCGGTCGCGCTGCGCCGCGCGGAGACCATGTCGCGGATGCCCGGCAGCATCGGCGCCGTCGCGTTCAGCCGCACCGGCGATCCTGCGATCGGCGAATTCGGCGATGCCAAGCTGTTGCGTGCTTACGGAAATGTGCCGGAGGATTTGAGCGCGTTATAGTTCTCGGGATTCGTGGCGCCGCTGGGCCTTGCGCACATACATCGCACGGTCGGCCTCATCGAGCACGCGATCGATATCCGAGTGCGCGGTAAGGATAGCAACGCCCGCGGAGGCGCCTGCGGTGACCTGGCTGTTACGAAACATGAAGGTCAACCGATCGATCGCCTCTTCCAGCGCAGCCGCCTTGGCGCGGGCATCGATCTCGCTGAGATTCCACAGCAGCACGGCGAACTCGTCACCGCCGAGACGGCCGATCACATCGGAAGCGCGCACCTGATCCGATATCGCGGCAACGATCGCCTTCAGCACCTCGTCGCCCGCCGCGTGGCCGAAGGCATCGTTGATCGGCTTGAGGCGATCGACGTCGAGCACGATCAGCGCACCGGAGGCCTGATAACGCTTGATGAAGGAGAGCGAACGGGCGAGCTCGCGCTCGAATCCGCGCCGGTTGAAGATGTCGAGCAGGAAGTCGGTCTCGGCGGAGGCCTGCAGCTCCTCGATCCGGGCCTGCGCCCGCGCCAGCTGCGCCCGCAAGCTGCGGATGGTCGATTTGTCGCCGGATGCGACCGCGCCTCGCGTGGAAGCTCCGGTTCCAGCCCGTTTGGTTCCAGCCCGCTTGGCTGCAGTCTTGCCCGGCCTGGATTTGCGCGCGGCGGGCGCGCCTTTCCGTCGTTTCGCGGCCCCGGAGGCGGCCGACGTCGTCTTCTTCTTCATGCGCATCCTTGTTGAGGCCTGCTTATGAAGGCTTGCCGGGATTCACCAAGACAGGATAGTCCATTCTAACTCCCTTGCCACGCCTTGGATGACGCCCGGGCCGTCCCTATAATCGGCCTATGCTTTTGGATTCCTGCACAGAATTGAAGAGATGACCGCTCCGATCGCCATCATCATGGGAAGTCAGTCCGACTGGGAAACCATGCGCCATGCCGCCGAGACGCTGGCTGCGCTCGGCGTGGCCTGCGAAACGCGCATCGTTTCGGCCCACCGCACCCCGGATCGGCTCTATGCCTTTGCCAAGGGCGCCAAGGCAGCCGGCCACAAGGTGATCATTGCCGGCGCCGGCGGCGCCGCCCATCTGCCGGGCATGACGGCCGCGCTGACGGAGCTTCCGGTGTTCGGGGTTCCCGTCGAGTCGAAGGCTCTGTCGGGCGTCGATTCGCTCTATTCGATCGTGCAGATGCCGGCCGGCGTCCCGGTCGGAACGCTGGCAATCGGCAAGGCCGGCGCGATCAATGCCGCGTTGCTCGCGGCGAGCGTGCTCGCACTCAACGATCCGGCTGTGTCGGCCCGCCTTGCGGCCTGGCGCAAGCAGCAGACCGACGCGGTCAACGAGCATCCGGAGGGCGCGGCGTGACGGCTTCGAACGCAGTGAAGCTGAAGCCGGGCGACACCATTGGAATCCTCGGCGGCGGACAATTGGGCCGGATGCTGGCGATGGCCGCGGCGCGCCTCGGGCTCCGCTGCCAGGTGTTTTCGCCGGATCCGGACTCCCCGGCGTTCGACGTGGTGCAGAACGCGACCTGCGCGGAATATGCCGACGTCGAGGCGCTCGAACTGTTCGCCAACGATGTCGACGTCGTCACCTATGAGTTCGAGAATGTCCCGGCCGCGACCGCGATGGTGCTCGCCGCGCGGCGCCCGGTGCTGCCGGCCTACAAGATCCTGGAGACCACGCAGGACCGGCTGATCGAGAAGGATTTCATCAGCAAGCTCGGCATCGGCACGGCCGACTACGCCGACGTGTCCTCGGTCGGCACGCTGCGCACGGCAATCGAACGCATCGGCCTGCCCGCGGTGATCAAGACCCGCCGCTTCGGCTATGACGGCAAGGGCCAGGCCATCATCCGCGAGGGCGATGACCTCGAACAGGTCTGGGAGGACCTCGGCACCAAGTCGGCCATCCTCGAGGCCTTCGTGCCGTTCGAGCGCGAGATCTCGGTGATCGCGGCCCGCTCCGCGTCCGGCGAAGTCGAATGCTTCGACGTCACCGAGAACGAGCATCGCGACCACATCCTGAAAATTTCCCGCGCGCCGGCCGCGATCACCGATGAGCTTGCCGTGCAGGCGCGCGCGATCGCCGAAGAGATCGCCTCGGCGCTCGACTATGTCGGCGTGCTCGCGGTGGAGATGTTCGCGGTGCCCGGCAACGGCAGCAAGGCGACGGTGCTGGTCAATGAGATCGCGCCGCGCGTGCACAATTCCGGTCACTGGACGCTCGACGGCGCCTCGATCTCACAGTTCGAGCAGCACATCCGCGCGATCGCCGGCTGGCCGCTGGGCAAGCCGGTGCGCCACGGCGACGTCGTCATGACCAACCTGATCGGCGACGACATCCTGAGCTACGAGCAGTGGCTCACCGTTCCCGGCGCCACAGTGCATCTGTACGGCAAGGGCACGCCGCGCCCCGGCCGCAAGATGGGACACGTCACCGAAGTGACGCCGGCCCGGAAGGGATAATTCCACACGCGGCCGATAGCCGCCTTCGTCGCATCGATGGAAATGGGATCGTGGCAACCACGATCCATTAGAGCAACGGTTCTGATTGAATCAGAACCGATGCTCTGGATTTTTGTTTACCCGTTTTCTTCACGCGAACCGGCGTCCACTTCGCTCGAAAACGCTCTCGCCGATCACGCCGTCTTCGCGCCGGCGACGATGCCGGTCGGCTCGTCGCTGAGCCAGCGATAGATCACGCCGCCGAGCGCACCGCCGATCAGGGGTGCGACCCAGAACAGCCAGAGCTGCCCCAGCGCCCAGCCGCCGACGAACAGCGCCGGCCCGGTGCTGCGCGCCGGATTCACCGAGGTGTTGGTGACGGGAATGCTGACGAGATGGATCATCACCAGCGCGAGGCCGATGGCGAGCGGTGCGAAGCCGGCGGGTGCCTTGCCATGGGTCGATCCCATGATGATGAACAGGAACATCATGGTCATCACCACCTCGGTGATGAAGCACACCACCATGTTGTACTGGCCGGGTGAGTGCGCGTCATAGCCGTTGGAGGCAAAGCCCTTGCTGACATCGAAGCCGGGCGCGCCGCTCGCGATCACATAGAGCAGCCAGGCCGCGATGATTGCGCCCACAACCTGCGCGATGATGTAGGGCAGCACCTGGCCGCCCGGGAAACGCCCACCCGCGGCGAGCCCGACCGTCACCGCCGGGTTGAGGTGGCAACCCGAGATATGGCCGATCGCATAGGCCATGGTCACCACGCTCAGCCCGAAGGCCAGTGACACGCCGACCAGGCCGATCCCGACCTGCGGAAAGCCGGCCGCGATCACCGCGCTGCCGCAACCAGCGAATGTGAGCCAGAACGTACCGATGGCCTCGGCAGCGTATTTCTTCATCTCCATCTCGCATCTCCCCTATTTCCAATGTCCGGGTTATCCAAAACGCCGGGAGCGGCCCTCATCTGGGCGCCAAACCACCCAAATCAGGGCCGCACAATGGCATTTTCGCCCTATTTCGTGGCTTTACTAGGCCCGAAAGTCACTCGACCGGTGGACATCTGCGCGTTTGTCTGATACATGCGCGCGCCTAGGGTTAAGAGGCAGGCCTTTTGCCGTCCCTTCACCTCGCCAGAATTCCGAACCGATCAATTCAAAAGAGGATGCCGCGTGCAGGTTCTCGTCCGCGATAACAATGTCGACCAAGCCCTGAAGGCGCTGAAGAAGAAGATGCAGCGCGAGGGCATTTTCCGCGAGATGAAGCTCCGCGGTCACTACGAAAAGCCGTCTGAGAAGAAGGCCCGCGAAAAGGCCGAAGCCGTGCGCCGCGCGCGCAAGCTGGCGCGCAAGAAGCTGCAGCGCGAAGGCCTGCTGCCGATGAAGCCGAAGCCGGTGTTCGGCGCTGGCCCCGGTGGCGACCGCGGCGGCCGTCCGGGCGGTGCAGGCGCCGGTCGCGGCCCTCGCTGAACCGTTTTGCCGATATGGAAGTCTAACAGCGCGGGCCACGGGCCCGCGTTGTCGTTTTGAAGCACGCCGCGTTCCGGGGTACCCATGCAAAACGACCGGCAAGAGCATTTTGCATGACGGCTGATCCGGTAGCCCGCCCGCCCTTTCCAGGACCGGCGCAGCGCCGTTGCGCGCCGCATCTCGTCATCATTGCAGTGCTTCTCGGCCTGCCGCTCGCAGGCTGCTCCTTCGACCTCGGTTCATGGGGCTCCTCGGACGACAAGCCGAAGCCCGCTGCCACCGCCGACAAGCCCGCCGCCGACACCATCACCCCGCAAGACGTCAACAGCGCCAAGGATCACACCACGCGTGCGCAGGCGCTGGCGCGCTCCGGCAAGCTCGACGAGGCGATGGCGGAGTTCGAACAGGCGCTGGCGGCCGACCCTTACAACATCCAGGCGCTCTACGGCCGCGCCCTGATCTATCAGGGCCGCGGACAGCATCAGCAGGCGATCGACGATTTCACGGCAGCCAGCGGGCTGTCGCCGCAGAGGGCCGAGCCCCTGGTCGGCCGTGCCACCAGCTACCTCGCGCTCGACAAGGCCAAGCAGGCCGCCAGCGATCTCGACGAGGCCGTGCAGGCCGATCCCGGCAATGTTGGGGCGTGGAGCACGCGCGGCCAGGCCTATGAGCGGCTCGGCGACAAGGCCAAGGCGGCGGCGTCCTACAATCGCGCGCTCGCGCTGCGGCCAGGCGACGGCAATGCGCGCAGCGGGCTGGCGCGCACCGGCGGCTAGCCCTTGGCGTGAAGACAATCCGTCAGCAACGATCGAGCGGCGCTGCGGCTACTTCGGCAGGACGGCGTGGAACATCGACTTCATGCCGGAGAACATGTCGTCGGTCACCGACGTGCGCTCGTTCTTCTGCGCCGGCATGATCGCCTCGGCGCGCAGGTCGAGCGGGGCCTGCACCACCGGGACCGGAATGTCGGCCGGCGGCGTCAGCCGGTTGGAATCCTGGCCGCCGGCGGCATAGGGCGGACGCGGCTGCGAGGATTGATCGACATTGTCAGTGGACGGGCTCGACACCATGATCGGCGGCGGCAACGGCCGGATCGCCGACGTGGCTGCCGGACGCTGCGCCTCAGGCAGGCGGGCGAGATCGGTGCGCGTGGCATCCTGGGACCGCGCCGCCTCCTGCGGACGCTCCTTGCGCAGCCGCTCGATGGCGGCGCGTGCGAGGTCGTTGGCGTCGCGGCTTTCCTCGGGCGTCACAGCAGCCTCGACCGGCGCGGCTGACGTCGCGGGCGCGGCCGGCTGCGGCGCGGCGGGCGCGACCTTCGCGACCGCCTTCGGCGCCGCCGGGTGATGGCGGGTGTCGGCGGGGATGCTGGCGGTATCTGCCGGCGCGTCAGGCTTCACATCGGCCGATTTGGGGTCGGCCGATTTCTCGGCAGGCTTCTCGGTGACGGTGGCCTTCTCAGTGACGGTGGCCTTCTCGGACGCCGACCGTTCGATCAGCGTGCGCTCGGACATGCCCTTGGCCTTCACGCCGGCTTCGGGGAGGCTGCTGACGACGGTGGCGGGCTTGGCGGCGGCTTTCGGATCTGCCTTGGGATTTGCCTTGGGATCGACTGCGGCGGTCACGGCTGCGGCTGACGGTGCTTCCGGCTTGGCCACGATGTAGTGATTAACGATGTACGCCCCGATGATGGTCGCTGCCACCGAGGGTAAGATGTCCATCACAAATTTCTTCAGGTAACTCAGCATGACCTGCCACTCCCCACCCCGCTACTACATGCTGGAACTTTGAGGCACATTCAGGGATCAACTGCGTCGGATCGGTGGCAAACCCCCGTTCCGACGTCACCTTTGGTGTCGCTTTGGTTTCAGCCGGAGGCGTCCCCTGCGCAGGCCGCATCCGCCTTCTAGATCATCGCGCAGCCGTTAACGGGTTATGAATTTCCACAGCCGCGCCGGCTCGGACCTGCCATTCGGCGGGTGCAGGGTTCCTTGCTTGGTTCTCGCGCCGCGTCAGGGCTTGAGTTCGACCTCGAGGAACACGATCTCGCTGGCCGTCTCGTTGAGCACGTCGTGCTGGACCCCGGCCTTGCGGAAATAGGATTTGCCGGCTCCGAGCTGCGCCTTCGAGCGCTCGCCGTTCGGCGCCACGATCGTCATCTCGCCCGCCGTGATCGGAACGATGACATAGTCCATCTCATGGGTGTGGTGGCCGGTGGCGCTGCCCGGCGCGAGGCGCCATTCGGTCACCCGGACTTCCGCCGTATCCACCTGCACATCCGATTTGGCACTGAGCATCGTCATTTTCTCCAATTTTTTTTAAGCGGATCATGCTCTACGGCACGAAAACCATGAACACGAACACGGCGAACACCACCATGTGAACCAGCCCGAACAGGATGTTGGTGCGGCCGGTTCCGAAGGTGAGCATGCTGACCATGAAGGTGAGCAGCAGGATCAGCATATGCTGGTTGCTGAGCCCGAGCACCAATTGCTTGTCGAGCGCATAGGCGGCTACGGCCACCGCGGGAACCGTAAGCCCGATGGTGGCGATCGACGAGCCGAGCGCAAGGTTGATGCTCTTCTGCAGGTCGTTCTTGCGCGCCGCCGACACAGCGGCAACGCTCTCCGGCAACAGGATCAGGGCCGCCACCACCAGGCCGGCAAAGGCCGGCGGCGCGCCGATCTTGACGGTAACGACATCGACCACCAGCGAGAATTTCTTCGCCAGCAGCACCACCGCCAGCAGCGAGACCAGCAGCAGTGCAACGCTGATCGCCGTCATGCGGTCCGACATCACCTCGCCATGCGCCGCTGCCTCATTGGCGCCGCTGACGAAATAATCGCGGTGACGGATGGTCTGGGTGTAGAGGAACACCGCATAGAGCAGCACGGTCACTATGCTGACCACGGCGAGCTGGGCCGTGGAAAACACCGGGCCCGGAGAGGTCAGCGTGAAATTGGGCATATCGAGCGTGATGGTCGCGAGCACGAACAGCACGCTGAGGTAAAGGTTCGCCCCGGTGATCTGGAAATCCTGCTCCTTGTAGCGCAGGCCGCCGATGAAGATGCAGAGCCCGACCAGACCGTTGCAGACGATCATCACCACCGCAAACACCGTGTCGCGGGCCAGGGTCGGCGCCGGCGTTTCGCCCAGCATGATGGTCGAGATCAGCGCCACCTCGATGATCGTCACCGCGAGCGTCAGCAGCAATGTGCCGAACGGCTCGCCGATCCGCTCGGCTATCATCTCGGCATGGTGGACCGCCGCGAACACGGTGCCGAACAGAATGACCAGCAGCACCGCCGCAAACACCCAGCCCCCGGCCGATGGCGCGAAGCTGTAACCGGTGGCCGTGACCGCGGCAAACAACAGCACCGCCAAAACGGGATACAGCCAGGCCGACCGCGGCATCGGTCCGTGTGCACTCATCGTGGGGTCCCCTCACTTCGGTGGCGCGATTATGCGACAGACAATCGCCGCCGTCAGCCTCTTGCGGCGCCGATAAACCGCCGCGCCGTCGCCATCGCACCGAAATCGTCGAGATTGTCGTGCCCGCCACCGGGCAGTCGCACGAATTGCTTGGGCTCATGGGCGAGATCGAACAGGCGCTCGCCGAAGCGAATCGGGATCACCGGATCGTCGGTGCCATGCATGATCAGGAGCGGCGCCTTGACCTGCGCGATGAGCCGGTCGGAGTGGAATTGATCGCGCATCAGGAGGCTGACCGGCACATACCAGAAATGCGCACCGGCGACGTCAGCCGTTGATGTGTAGGGCGCCTCCAGGATCAGCTTGCCGAGGGGATGTTCGGCGGCGAGCGCGACCGCAACGCCGCTGCCGAGCGAGAAACCCCAGGCCACGATCTGCTCGGCGCGGTAGCGCGCGATGGTGAAGGCGTAAGCCGCTGCGGCGTCCTGCAGCAGTCCTTGCTCGCTCGGAGACCCGCTCGACCCTGCGTAACCCCGAAAGGACAGCGCCACCAGCCCGGTGCCGTCGGCCGTGATGGCCTTGAAGCGCGCCACGCGCCCGGCAAGGAAATCGCCATTGCCATGAAAGAACAGCGCGACGGGCCGGCCCGGCTTCGCCGGCACGTGCCAGACGATGACCTTCTCGCCGTCGCCCGTGGTCAGGACATGCTCTTCCGCTTCGGGAAGGCCCGCGGCTGCCGGCGCAGTCCGTCCGACCGGCGGGATCGGAAACAGCAGCTCGCGCTGCTTGACGTAGAGCACCGCGAGCCCGCCGAGATAGACGACGACCGCGGCGATCAGGAACCATTTCAGGATTGCGAGTGCCAGCGCCATCAGCGGTGGCCGCGGCTATGTCTTGCCGTGGAGCTTGAGCAGCTTCTCGACGTCCGCCTTGATGCTGTCGGGGACCGGTCGGCACGCGCACGCCGCCGCATGCGCGACGTGCCACTTGATGCGCTGCTCGCGCGTCGCCTGGAGCGGCATGCGATGCGCTCGATGCCACTCCCGGTTCAGCGCCATCGCTACCGCCTTACATCGCCTTGACGATGTTCTCGGTGACCTTCTTGGCGTCGCCGAGCAACATCATGGTGTTGTCGCGGTAGAACAGCGGGTTGTCGATGCCGGCATAACCCGAGGCGAGCGAGCGCTTGATGAACATCACGGTGCCGGCCTTCCAGACCTGCAGCACCGGCATGCCGTAGATCGGCGAGGTCTTGTCCTCTTCCGCCGCCGGGTTGGTGACGTCGTTGGCGCCGATCACGAAGGCGATGTCGGCCTGGGCGAACTCCGAGTTGATGTCCTCGAGCTCGAACACCTCGTCATAGGGCACGTTGGCCTCGGCCAGCAGCACGTTCATGTGGCCGGGCATGCGGCCCGCCACCGGGTGAATGGCGTATTTCACCTCGACGCCTTCCTTCTTCAGGATGTCGGCCATCTCGCGCAGCGCGTGCTGGGCCTGCGCCACCGCCATGCCGTAGCCGGGCACGATGATGACCTTCGAGGCGTTCTTCATGATAAAGGCGGCGTCATCCGCCGAGCCGAGCTTGGCGGGCTTCTGCTCGCCCGAGCCGCCGCCGGCCGCGGCGGTCTCGCCGCCGAAGCCGCCGAGGATCACCGAGATGAACGAGCGGTTCATCGCGTGGCACATAATGTAGGACAGGATCGCGCCGGAGGAGCCGACCAGCGCGCCGGTGATGATCAGCGCCGAATTGCCGAGCGTGAAGCCGATGCCGGCCGCGGCCCAGCCGGAGTACGAGTTCAGCATCGAGATCACGACCGGCATGTCGGCGCCGCCGATCGGAATGATCATCAGCACGCCGAGCGCCAGCGCGATGATCGTGATCAGCCAGAAGTCGAGCGCGCTGCCGCTCATCACGAGGCCGACGATGAAGAACACCAGCGCCAGCGCCAGCACGATGTTGATGACGTGGCGGAACGGCAGGATGATCGGCGCGCCGCTCATCCGTGCCGACAGCTTCAGGAACGCGATCACCGAGCCGGTGAAGGTCAGCGCGCCGATCGCGACGCCGAGCGACATCTCGACCAGGCTCTGCGGATGGATGTGGCCGGGCGTGCCGATGTCGAACGCCTCGGGCGCATAGAACGCACCGGCGGCGACCAGCACCGCGGCCATGCCGACCAGCGAGTGGAACGCGGCGACGAGCTCGGGCATCGAGGTCATCGGCACCCGGCGCGCGATGACGGCGCCGATGCCGCCGCCGATCGCGACCGCGAGGATGACCAGCACCCAGGCCACGCCGTCGGCCGGCGGATGGCTCGCCAGCGTGGTGCCGACGGCGATCGCCATGCCGATCATGCCGAACATGTTGCCCTGGCGCGACGACGCCGGGCTCGACAGGCCGCGCAGCGACAGGATGAACAGCACCCCCGCCACGAGATACAACAGTGCAGAGAGATTGGCGCTCATCTCAGGTCCCCCAAAATCCTCATCACCCCGAGGTGATTGCCGCTCACTTGGCTTTCTTCTTGTACATCGCGAGCATGCGCTGGGTGACCAGGAAGCCGCCGAAGATGTTCACGCAGGCGAAGATCAGCGCGACGAAGCCGAAGCCGCGGGCCCAGCCCGAACCGCTCGAGACCATGCCGACGCCGACCGCAAGCAGCGCGCCGACCACGATCACCGACGAGATCGCGTTGGTCACGCTCATCAGCGGCGTATGCAGCGCCGGCGTCACCGACCACACCACGAAATAGCCGACAAACACGGCGAGCACGAAAATCGACAGCCGGAACACGAACGGATCGACGGCCTGCGCGAGATGCTCCATGGCTTCTCTCCTTACTTCGGCTGGAAGTTGGGATGGATGACGGCGCCGTCCTTGGTCAGCGCAGTGGCCTTCACCAGCTCGTCGTCCCAATTGACCGCGAGCGCTTTGTTGGCCTTGTCGACCATCGTCTCGATGAACGAGAACAGGTTGCGCGCGTAGAGCCCCGAGGCCGACGCTGCGACGCGGCCGGCGACATTGGTGTAGCCGACGATCTTGATGCCATCGGTCTCGACCACTTCGCCGGGCCTCGCGCCCTCGACATTGCCGCCGCGCTCGACCGCGAGATCGACCAGCACCGAGCCGGGCTTCATCGATTTCACCATCTCGCCGGTGACGAGCATTGGTGCCGGACGGCCGGGGATCAGCGCGGTCGTGATCACGATGTCCTGCTTCTTGATGTGCTCAGCGGTCAGCGCGGCCTGCTTGGCCTGGTACTCCTTGGACATTTCCTTGGCGTAGCCGCCGGCGGTCTGCGCGTTCTTGAATTCCTCGTCCTCGACGGCGAGGAATTTCGCGCCGAGCGATTCGACCTGTTCCTTGGTGGCCGGGCGCACGTCGGTCGCGGTGACGACGGCCCCGAGCCGCCGCGCGGTCGCGATCGCCTGCAGGCCGGCGACGCCGACGCCCATCACGAACACCTTGGCGGCCGGAACGGTGCCGGCGGCGGTCATCATCATCGGGAAGGCGCGGCCAAACGCCTCGGCGCCCTCGATCACGGCGCGGTAGCCGGCCAGATTGGCCTGCGAGGACAAGACGTCCATCACCT
Source organism: Bradyrhizobium sp. KZN70725 (assembly GCF_055264925.1). Lineage (NCBI taxonomy): Bacteria > Pseudomonadati > Pseudomonadota > Alphaproteobacteria > Hyphomicrobiales > Nitrobacteraceae > Bradyrhizobium > Bradyrhizobium sp. KZN70725. The sequence continues at coordinate 35,671 of NZ_JBUYWT010000033.1, read as the reverse complement.
GCGCGCGGGTGATGCGCGGCATCAATTCCATCGCGAAGGCGGACACGCCGGCATCGGCCATCGCCTTCAGGGCGGCCTCGTTGCCGTAGGGATCCATGATCGCGATGACCAGCGCGCCGCGCTTGTATTTGGAAAGTTCGGAGGCTTCCGGCCGCTTCACCTTGATGATGATGTCGGCGTCCTTGAGCGCGTCCGCGCTGACGGTGGCGCCAACCGCGGTGAACTCCGAATCGGGAAGGCCCGACTTGATGCCCGCGCCCGGCTCGACCGCGACCTCGGCGCCGAGTGCCCTGAACTTCTTCACGGTATCGGGCGAGGCCGCAACCCGCGGCTCGGACGGATCAATTTCCTTGGCAACGGCAATCTTCATGGGCCCTCCGGCGGCGCGAGCGGCGCACGCGTCTTCAAACTAGCGTTATTTTCGCCAGATTTGGATACCCGGTTTTTACATCCGGGTTTCGACAGCAATTCCGGCACCGCCGCGGGACGGCGGCGCCGCTAGCCGATCTAAGGATCAGACCAGGAAATAGGCCATCAAGGCGAGAATAATGGCGACGCTGATGGTGCCCCATTTGACCAGCATGAGAAACCCTTCATAGGTCTGCTCATGCGCCACGTAATCGTTGCCGTCGGCGGTCGTGTAGGCCACTTCGCTATGGTCTGCCATCGCTGTCCCCAGTCAGAAATTCGCGTCCTCCGCGAGCCATTACCGCAAACGGATAGGCAGGGCAACGGCGCGGTCCCGATCGGGCGATTTGAAGCGCAAATCGTCCCCGATCCACGTTCGAGCGACGACGCCGCGGCAGCCCCTCGGCAGGATTGGCCTCCCAAACGCAGGCATCATGGAACGATCATGCCGCCAGGCGCAAAAAACGCCGAACGAAACTGGCACGGGACCGGCTGCCGCCCGGCCCGGCCGGAACGCCGATGGGCCTCAGCCCATCGCCTCCAGTTCGTCGATCATGCCGGCGATGACGGACAGGCCGCCGTCCCAGAATTTGGGGTCCTTGGCGTCGAGCCCGAACGGCCGCAGCAGCTCGGAATAGTGCTTGGTGCCGCCGGCGGCGAGCATGTCGAGATAGCGCTCCGCAAAGCCTTCGGACGCGTGCTCATAGACCGCATAGAGCGAGTTCACGAGGCAATCCCCGAACGCATAGGCATAGACGTAGAACGGCGAGTGGATGAAGTGCGGAATGTACATCCAGAACGTCTCGTAGCCCGGCTTGATCTCGATCGCCGGCCCCAGGCTCTCGCCCTGCACGCTGAGCCAGATCTGGCCGATCCGCTCGGCGGTGAGTTCGCCGTTCTTGCGCTCGGTATGAACCGCGCGCTCGAATGAATAGAACGCGATCTGCCGCACCACGGTATTGATCATGTCCTCGACCTTGCCCGCGAGCAGCGCCTGGCGCTGCTTGGCGTTCCTGGTCTGGGACAATAGCCGCTTGAAGGTCAGCATCTCGCCGAACACGCTTGCGGTTTCCGCCAGCGTCAGCGGCGTCGGCGCCATCAGCGCGCCGTTCTTCGCCGCCAGCACCTGATGGACGCCGTGACCGAGCTCGTGCGCCAGCGTCATCACGTCGCGCGGTTTGCCCTGATAGTTCATCAGCACATAGGGATGCGCCGACGGCGTGGTCGGATGCGAGAACGCGCCGGGCGCCTTGCCGGGACGGACCGGCGCATCGATCCAGCGATCGTCGAAGAAGCGCTCGGCAATCTCGGCCATCCTGGGCGAGAAGCCGCTATAGGCCGACAGCACCATGTTGCGCGCCTCGGGCCAGGCGATGGTGCCGGTCGCCGCGAACGGCAGCGGGGCGTTGCGGTCCCAGTGCGGCAGCTTCTTCTTTTTGAACCAGCCGGCCTTCAGCGCGTAATAGCGGTGCGACAGCTTCGGATAGGCCGCGCGCACCGAGGCGACCAGCGCATCGACCACCTCGCGCTCGACGCGGTTGTTGAGATGGCGGGAATCTGCGACATCCTGGAAGCCGCGCCAGCGGTCGGAGATTTCCTTGTCCTTGGCGAGCGTGTTGGTGATCAGCGCGAAGCTGCGCTCATTGTCCTTGAAGGTCTTGGCGAGCGCCTGCGCGGCAGCCTTGCGCTTGTCCCCCGCCTTGTCCTGCAGCAGGTTCAGCGTCGGCTCGATCGCGAGCTCCTTGCCGCCAATCTTGAAACGCAGACCGGAGATGGTCTGGTCGAACAGCCGGTTCCAGGCCGCGTAGCCGCTTTGCGCCTTTCCTGGAACAGCTGCTCGACGCGATCCTCGAGCTGGTACGGCTTGTCCTTGCGCAGATCCTCGATCCACGGCCGGTAATGGCCGAGCTCCGGTTCGGCCATCGCGCGCTCGATCACGTCGTCGTCGACGCGATTGAGCTCGAGCGAGAAGAACAACAGATGCACCGACGCGGCGGTCAGCCGCTCGGAGACATCGCCGTAGAATTTCGAAATCGCGGGATCGACGCTGTCGCCGGCATGGACCAAGCCGGCGTAAGAGCCGAGACGGCCAGCCAAATCGTCGATCGCCTCATAGCGCCTGATCGCCTCGGCCAGCCACTTTCCGCCGCCTTCCTTGGCGGTATTTTCGGCAAGCTTGCCCTTGTAGTCGGTCTCAAACGCGACGCAATCTGCGTCCATTTTCTGCAAGTCGCGTGCGACCTCCGGCGCATCGATTCCGGAGTAGAGATCTGCCAGATTCCATTCCGGAAGCTTGCCGGTCTTGCTGGCTGCCTTTTTCGCCGCCGGACCGCCTGCGGACGATTTGCGTTGCGCGGCCGTTTTGCGCAACGCGGCTTCCTTGCGGAGAGCGGCCTTGCCGAGGGCAGACTTGTTGGATGCAGTTTTGGAGCGCGAGGTCATCTTGTTCGTAACCTTAGTTCAGTCGGAAAGATGTCGGCGGCGGCGGAATGAATGCGGGTTTGCAACATTTAAGAGTGCGTTAATCGGCATCGGCGACATTGCCCCGATTCGAGACAAATAAACGTAGCGTGCGGGGAAAACCATGGCTGCCACCATTTTGATCGCCGATGACGACGCAGTACAGCGCCGTTTGGTTGAAAACATGGTGCAGAAGTGCGGCTATGAGCCCCTCGTCGTGGACAGCGGCGACGCGGCGATCGCGGCCCTGACCGCATCCGAGACGCAGGCGATTGACGCCGTCGTGCTCGACCTCGTGATGCCGGGCCTCGACGGTCTCGGAGTCCTCGCAAAAATTCGTGAAGCTGGTTTGACCGTCCCGGTCATCGTGCAGACCGCGCATGGCGGCATCGACAATGTCGTGTCGGCGATGCGCGCCGGTGCCCAGGATTTCGTCGTCAAGCCGGTCGGCTTCGAGCGGCTGCAGGTTTCCCTGCGCAACGCCCTCAACGCCTCGGCGCTGAAGGGCGAATTGCAGCGGATCCGCCACAGCCGCGAGGGCCGGCTGACCTTCTCCGACATCATCACCCGCAGCGAGGCGATGGCCGGGGTGCTGCGCACCGCGCAAAAGGCCGCGTCCTCGACGATCCCGGTGCTGATCGAGGGCGAATCCGGCGTCGGCAAGGAACTGTTCGCGCGCGCCATTCACGGCAGCAGCGAGCGCAAGGCCAGGCCGTTCGTTGCGGTGAATTGCGGCGCGATCCCGGACAATCTCGTCGAATCGATCCTGTTCGGCCACGAGAAGGGCGCCTTCACCGGCGCCACCGAGCGCCATCAGGGCAAGTTCGTCGAAGCGCATGGCGGCACGCTGTTCCTCGACGAGGTCGGTGAATTGCCGCTGGCCACGCAGGTGAAATTGCTGCGCGCCCTGCAGGAAGGCACCGTCGAGGCGGTCGGCGGCCGCAAGCCGGTCAAGGTCGATGTTCGCATCATCTCGGCGACCAACCGCAAGCTGCTCGATCTCGTGAAAGGCGGCCAGTTCCGTGAGGACCTGTTCTATCGCCTGCACGTGCTGCCGCTGACCATTCCGGCGCTGCGACAGCGGCGCGAAGACATCCCGCATCTGCTGCGGCATTTCCTGGCGCGATTCTGCGCCGAGGAGAACCGCAACATCACCGGCATCAGCGGCGAGGCGATGGCCCACCTCTCGCAGCTCGACTGGCCGGGCAACATCCGCCAGCTCGAGAACACGGTGTATCGCGCCGTGGTGATGAGCGATGGCGACCAGCTCGGGCTCGCCGATTTCCCGCAAGGAACAGCGCATCCGGCGCCGGACGGCAAATCGCTGCAGGGCGAGCCGCTCGTGGTGTCGCCTTCCACGGCCCCCGCCATGATTTCCGGTAATGAAATACCGGTTGTCGCCTCCCTGCCAACCGCCGGCGGCCTTTCCATGCTCAATGCCGCGGGCGAGGTGCGCCCTTTAGAAGATCTCGAGAACGAGATCATCCGCTTCGCGATTTCGCATTATCGCGGACAGATGTCGGAGGTCGCGCGCCGCCTCAAGATCGGCCGCTCGACGCTCTACCGCAAGCTCGACGAAGCTGCGGCCGGCGCGCGCGCAAGCGACGCCACTTAGCTCTCGAGGCCGACAGGCCGCACCAGGGAACCTTTTGAACCGTGTCGTGGCGGTGACAGACAAAGGCTGTGCCGCGTGGCAAAAACGCACAGCCCGGAGCGAAATCAGCTGCTTCGAGGTCAGTTTGTCGTGAGTTGCCCCGCATGGCGCTGGCTGCATGAGAGGGGCAAAGGTATCGTCTGCGTTCGTTGTGTGCAGGCGTGCGAGTCGATCGAGAGGCCGGCGCTTTCGCGCAAGCTATGAAACCAAATTCTGATTTGAACTGTTCCAGCTTGATGAGGGGCAGTTTCACCCAGGGGGTGTGACGATGCGTGACTGTTCGAACAACCGTCGAGGATTTGACCGCGTATTGATGGCCGTCGCGGCAACCTTCCTCACGGTGTCCGCGACCGCGGCCTTCGCGCAGGACACGCCGCACTCCAGCGCCTCGGAACTCGCGATCGACGCGGCGATCCCGCGCCCCGAACCGGCCAACGTGCCGCCCCCCACCGCAAGCGATTTCAAGGCCGACACCACCGCCGCGCTGCCCGATGCAGCCAAGCCGGCCGACGTGAAGCCAGCGGATGTGCACGCCACCGAAGCCAAGCCTGCTGAGACAAAGCCGGTCGACGCCAAGCCGGCAGAGCCGAGCGCGACTGCAAAGGCCGTCGAGCCGATGCCCGCCGATGCCGTAACCGCGCCGGCGACGAAGCCCGCCGACGCGCCAAAGACCGATACCGCCGTCGCGCCGGCGGCGGCCACCCCCGCCCCTGCAACGGCCACCGCGCCTGCCGCAAGCCCCGCGCCTGCAACGGCAGCGGCGCCGACCACAGCTCCTGCTCCCGCGACCGCCGCAGCGCCGGCGGGCGAACCGGCGAAGGCGGCAAGCAACGTTGCTGCCGAGGATCAGCCGGTTGCCGACAAGCTGCGCGAACTGCTCGCCAGCAAGTCGCTGCGTAGCTTTGACCGCAAGAACGAGCGCGCAGCGGCCGAGAAGTTCTATTCGGCTCGCGAATACGCGCCGGTGTTCACCAAGGCCGGCAAGCTGACCGACGCCGGCAAGGGCGTCATCGCCCGCCTGAAGGACGCGGCCGCCGACGGCCTCGATGCATCAGACTATCCGGTGCCGGATTTCGCCGCGGCGACCTCGCCGGACGCGCTGGCCGACGCCGAGCTGAAGCTCGCCGCCAGCATGCTGGACTACGCCCGCCAGGCCCAGAGCGGCCGCATGCACTGGTCGCAGGTGTCGGCGGACATTCTCTATCCGGAGCACCCGATCGATCCGGCGGAAGTGTTCGCCAATGTGACCTCCGCCAAGGACGCCTCCGCCGCGCTCGACGGCTACAACCCGCCGCAGAAGCTCTACAAGGAGCTGAAGAAGAAGCTCGCCGAGTTGCGCGGCCAGGGCGACGGTCCGGTCATCACGATCGCGGACGGTCCGACGCTGAAATATTTGCCGGCGCGCAAGAAGCAGGCCGCGGTCGAGATGGACGATCCGCGCGTGCCGGACCTGCGCAACAAGCTCGGCATCACCGAGGATGCCGACAGCACCAAGTATGACGCGACGGTCGCGCGGGCGGTGGAGAAATTCCAGAGCAGCGTCGACCTCAAGCCGACCGGCGTTCTCGACGAGCGCACGGTCAAGGCGCTGAACAATCCGAAGCGCGACCGGCAGATCGACACCGTGATCGTCAACATGGAGCGCTGGCGCTGGCTGCCGCGCCAGCTCGGCGCGGCCAGTGTCGGCAATGCCTATGTGATCCTCAACATCCCGGACTACACGCTGAAGGTGATGCAGAACGGCGCGCCGGTCTGGACCACCCGCGTCGTCACCGGGAAGCCCGGCCAGCATGCCACGCCGCTTCTGACCGAGACGATGAAGTACATCACGGTCAATCCGACCTGGAACGTGCCGCCGTCGATCATCTACAACGAATATCTGCCGGCCCTGCAGCAGGATCCGACGGTGCTGCAGCGCATGGGCCTCAGGCTCGAGCGCAACCGCGACGGCTCGATCCACATTTCGCAGCCGCCGGGTGAAGCCAACGCGCTCGGCCGCATCCGCTTCAACTTCCCGAACAAGTTCCTGGTCTATCAGCACGACACGCCGGACAAGTACCTGTTCGCGAAGGACGAGCGCGCTTTCAGCCACGGCTGCATGCGCGTGCAGAATCCCGATCAGTACGCCGCCGTCCTGCTCAACATTACCGAGCCGAACCAGCACTACACGCCGGAGCGGATCCGCAGCATGTACGGTTCGAGCGAGGTCGACCTGAAATTCCCGACGCCGATCCCGGTGAACATCACCTACCAGACCGCGTTCGTGGACGATGCCGGCAAGCTGCAATTGCGCAGGGACGTTTACGGCCGCGATGCCAGCATGCTGTCGCTGCTCAGGAACAACCGCGGCAAGGATCTCGAGACGGTGGTGGCGCACGCCCAGCCGAGCTACTCGCGTCCGCCGAGCAGCAGCCTGCCCGCCGGCGTCAATGTCGCCGGCGACAACGGCTTTGGCTCCTCCGGACCAAACTTCTTCGAGCGGCTGTTCGGGGGATTCGGACAGCCGGAGCCGCAGCCGATCCGTCGTGGGCAGGCCCAGCAGCAGCGCCGGGTGATCACCCGCTAGTCTGCATTTCGGCCCGATTGGGATAAATTTTGAAGCAAAATCAACGATCTCGCTCAAAAGGCGAGATCGTTTACGTTAACCATTTCGGGTCTCGGCCGGGGAGCATGGCTATCTTTTGCCACAGTCGCCCAGTTAGTTAAGCCTAACTTGGGGGCGGGTCGGTAAACCTCGGTTAACCCTCCCGCTTTAAGAAAGCGTTCACCGTCTTCCGCAGGGGGTCTGCGAAAGATGCCGACCGAACGCTCGTCGACTGGGTGGGCTCATAGTGCTGGCTGTCTTCGCACGCCGCTGCAATCCGCTGTCGTTGCCTAAGGCCGGATACCAAGTCGGCCTGACTGCGCTATTGCTGTTGGCGGGCGCAGGATCGGTGCACGATGCCACCGCGCTGAACCAGACCCGCACCCTCTCCTTCCACCACACCCATTCCGGCGAAGACCTCACCGTCACCTTCAAGCGCGAGGGCCGCTACGACGAAGGCGCGCTGAAGCAGCTCAACCACTTCCTGCGCGACTGGCGTTCCCAGGATGAAACGGTGATGGACCGTCACCTCTTCGACATCCTGTGGGACGTCTATAACGACGTCGGCGGCAAGCAGCCGATCCAGATCATCTCCGCCTATCGCGCCCCTGCCACCAACGCCATGCTCCGCCGCCGCTCCTCGGGCGTCGCGCGCCACAGCCAGCACATGCTGGGGCATGCGATGGACTTCTTCATCCCGGGCGTGCCGCTGGAGCAGATCCGCTACGCCGGCCTCCGCCTGCAGCGCGGCGGCGTCGGCTTCTATCCGACCTCGGGCTCGCCGTTCGTCCATCTCGACACCGGCAGCATCCGCCACTGGCCGCGCATGACCCGCGATCAGCTGGTCAAGGTGTTCCCCGACGGCCGCACCGTCCATGTCCCGACCGACGGCACGCCGCTCAAGGGCTATGAGCTTGCCAAGGCCGATATCGAGCGCCGCGGCAATGGTGACGATGCCGCGACCATCGGCAAGCCGAGCCTGTTCGCGAAGCTGTTCGGTGGCGGCAAGTCGAGTGACGATGAAGACGAAGGCGCGGCCAGCGTGAACGACAAGCCCGCCGCCAACACCGTGGTGGCTGCCGCCGCGCCCGCCAAAGCCGCCGATCCGGTTCCGCTGCCGCGCGCCAAGCCGCAGTTCGCCGCCGCCATCCAGCTCGCCGCCGCCGACGCCCAGCTCGTGCCGATGCCGAAGGCGAAGCCGGCGGTGCAAGTGGTGCAGGTGGCCGAGAACACCGCGCCGCAATCCCCTGCCGACATCATCAATGCCCGCGGCTTCTGGGGTGACGAGGGTGAGGCGCCGAAGCAGGCGTCGGCGGCGCAGATTGCCGCGCTGAAGGCCCGCGAGGCGGTCGGCGGTAGCGATCCGCAGACCACTGCGAGCACGACAACCGAAAACTTCAACAAGGCGCTGGCCTATGCGCCCGCGGCCTCGCCGGTCGATCGGGCCAACATCGTCGCAGCGACCGCGCCGATCCCGCGCAACGTGCGCCCGACGCGCAATGGTGCGGTCCCTAGCACCGAAATCAACACCGTCGTTGCCAAGGGCGCACCGAGCCAGGGCGTGATCACCACCTCCGCGCGGATCTCGGCTGCCAAGGGCAACGATATCTGGATGCGCGTGGTGATGCTGGCGCCGAGCGCCAGCAATGCCATGCTGACCACGGTGCTTGGCGACACCGACATGACCATGATGCGGGCTCATTTCGTGAAGCCGCAGGCCGCCGTCGTCATGACCTTCTCGGAAGATCCGATGATGGGCATGACCTGCGACCGCTTCTCGGGCTCGGCGACCGCCCTCCTGACGACCCAGTCCTTCGTGCTCCGCACCGCCTCGCTGCGCTGAGCCGCGCTTCTGCCGACAAGATAGCTTTCCGCCCCTTCAGGCCGGCAGCCCTGCCTTGAGCAGGCCGGCCTCGTAGCGTGCCCGATCGGGCTCATACTTGTAGCGCTGGGTTGTCAGATGCGCGGCAACCGAGAAGGTCGGCTCGCGCTTCAGCACCTCGGCGGCGTGGGCAGAGGCCGCCACCGTGTTGCCCATCTGCGCGAAGGTCGCCGCGAGGAAGGCATGATGGGTGTGGTCGGGGCGCGTGATGCGCGAGAACGCCTCGACGGCGTCGGCGTATTTCTCGGCGCAATAGCAGGCCCGGCCGAGATGGCTCCAGAAGCGCTCCGGATGGAACGGATTGAGGCGCATCGCCCGCTTGATCCAGTCGATGCCCTCCTCGGGCCGCCCGAGCCAGGTCAGGAGCTCGCCCTGCTGCACGACCACGAGGTCGTAGTTCGGGTTCAGCGCGAGCGCGCGCTCCTGGTGGAAGGCCGCCTTGTCGTGGTCGTCGCGGTTAAGGTTCAGCGCGGCGAGGATCCGGTGCACGTCACTGTCATTGTCGTCGAGCTTGAGCGCGATCTCGAGCTCTGCGGCGACCTGCGCCATGGTCGCGTCGCGGTCGGTGCACCAGTTGTAGACCCAGGTCTGGCCGAGCACGCAGGCCCGCCAGGCGTGGGCATGGGCATAGTTTGGGTCAAGCACGATGGCCCGCTCGAGCAGGCGCTGCGCCTCCGCGTTGTCGTCCCGTGCCGAGCGATGATGCAGCACCTTGGCGGCAAGCACGCACTCGTAGGCCGCCATGTTGTCGGTCGGCTTGCGCTTGACGCGGTCATGCGCGGCAGCCTCGACGCGCCCCGGCAAGGTCGCCACGATCGCGCGCGTCATCTCGTCCTGGATCGCGAAGATGTCGGCAAGCTCGCGGTCGTAGCGTTCGGCCCAAACGTGCCGGTCGGCCACGGCGTCGATCAGCTGCACGGTGACGCGGATCCGGCCGCCCGCCTTCCGCACGCTGCCTTCCAGCACATAGTCGACGGCGAATTCCTTCGCGACGTCCTGCACCTTCACGGCCTTGCCCTTGTACACGAAGCTCGAGTTGCGCGAGATCACCAGCAGATCGTGGAAGCGCGACAGCTCGGTGATGATGTCCTCGGTGAGCCCGTCGGCGAAGAATTCCTGCTCGGGATCGCCGCTCATGTTGACGAGCGGCAGCACGGCGATGGAAGGCTTCTTGGCGACGACAGGGGCGGCCACCGCACTCGGGTGCTCCGGAACGGGCCTGGCACCGGATTCGAGATGAACGCGAAAAACCCGGATCGGGCGCGCGATGTTCTTGACGGTCTGGTCGCCGAGATCCTCGAAGCTCAGATCTTCCAGGCGATCGCCGACCTGATCGCGCACCGCGCCGGAAATGCAAATGCCGCCGGGCTCGGCCAGCGTCTCCAGACGGGACGCGACGTTGACGCCGTCGCCGAAGATATCGGCGCCGTCAACGATCACGTCGCCAAGATTGATGCCGATGCGAAACTGCATCCACCGCGCCGGCGCGACGTCGGCGTTGCGCTTCGCCATCCGGCTCTGGACCTCGGCCGCGCACAGCACCGCATCGACGACGCTGTGGAATTCGACCAGCAGGCCGTCGCCGGTGGTCTTGATGATGCGGCCGCGATTCTTGGCGATGGCCGGATCGATCAGCTCGATGCGATGGGTTTTGAGGCGCGCAAGGGTGCCCGTCTCGTCAGCCTCCATCAGGCGGCTATAGCCGACCATGTCGGCGGCGAGGACCGCAGCGAGCCGGCGCTCTGGTCCTGGCACGTCCATCTGAACGATCTGCCCGGTTACCTCGCCGGCAGTGTAGCAAATCCCGGGATTTCACCCAAGCCTCGACAGGAGGCCTTCCAGCAGCTTTGACCTGAGCCTTTGAGGGGCGCGCCTTGGAGGACGCCTTTGGGGGCGCCCTTGGCAAACGCCAGCAGGGGTGGCCGCTGGCCGCCTCAGAGCATCCCCAGCGCCTGCATGTAGGTCTCCAGGATGGTCTCCTGCTCCTGGCGCTCGTTCGGATCCTGCTTGCGCAGACGGATGATGGCGCGCAGCGCCTTGACGTCGAAGCCGTTGCCCTTGCTCTCGGCATAAACGTCGCGGATGTCGTCCGAGATCGTCTTCTTCTCTTCTTCCAGCCGCTCGATGCGCTCGATGATGGACTTGAGCTGGTCCTTGGCAAATCGCGTTGCGGGCTCTTCCTTGACGGCGGCAGACGTGGTGGCCATCGCGCACTCCTGAACTGGCATCGAAATGTTACGCGAATACGCGCCTTGCGCACCGCTTGCTGCGGGCGACCCTCGATTTTGGCGCGCGTTCCGTCAAGGAAACATCGCGCTCATCCACAGCGCGCCCACAGGAGATGCTGGTCTTTCAGGTATAAACGTCATTCCGGGGCGATGCGGCAGCATCGAACCCGGAATCTCGAGATTCCCCGATGCGCAATTGCGCACCTGAGGTCTGGTGCTAACGCACCATCCCGGAATGACGTTGCTCGGCTTAATGCCCGCTTTGGGCTTTCTTCATCGCCGCGAGTTGCTCCGGCGTCGCGCTGCCCTGATACTTCGCCTTCCATTCCTCATACGGCATACCGTAGACCGCCTCACGGCTCTCGTCCTTGCTCACGGCAAGGCCCTTGGCGTCGGCCTCTTCCTTCATCCAGTTGGACAGGCAGTTGCGGCAGAAGCCGGCGAGGTTCATCAGGTCGATGTTTTGCACATCGGTGCGGTTGCGCAGGTGACTGACGAGACGCCGGAAGACCGCGGCCTCGAGTTCCGTTCTGGTTTTGTCGTCAATGCTCATGATCGTGATCCCGTGTGTCGCGCTCACCATATTGATATCAGGTGGGAATTGTCACAGATTTTGCCATATCGGCGCGCAAAACGGACCGGTCCGGCCACCCCGGCCATGGTCCGACAGCGTCGCAGACGGGCGCCCGCCCGTTGACAGTGCCGGCCGGGCACGCGAAATCGTCCATGATTTGATATAGCTTCGCTGCATGAGCCCAACAGATTCCCTCGCCTCAGCTCCCCGCAATATCCGTCTGACGTTGGCCGGCCTCCTGCCGGTGCTGGCGCTGGTCGCGGCCTGCCTGTGGACGAGCCCGGCGGCGGCCGATTTCCGGCTCTGCAACAACACCTCGAGCCGCGTCGGCATCGCGCTCGGCTACAAGGACGCCGAGGGCTGGACCACCGAGGGCTGGTGGAACGTGTCGTCGCGCACCTGCGAGACCTTGCTGCGCGGCAACCTTGTGGCGCGCTATTACTACATCTACGCTCTCGACTATGATCGCGGCGGCGAATGGTCCGGCCAGGCCTTCATGTGCTCGCGCGACAAGGAATTCACCATCAAGGGCACCGAAAATTGCCTGGCGCGCGGGTTCGACCGCACCGGCTTCTTCGAGGTCGACACCGGCGAGCAGCGTGCATGGACCGTCCAGCTGACCGAAGCCAACGAACAACAGCCGCAGAAAGTACCGGGAATGCCGGGCGGCGTGGGTCCAGGAAGTCCCGGGGCGATGCCGGGCCTGCCCAACCCGCCGCCGGGCGCAGCGCCGCCGGGCGCGTCTGGTCTGCCGCCAGCCGCACCACCCGGAAACAAACCATGAGACGACTGCGTCGAATCAAGATCCTCGCAACGCTCGGCCCGGCCTCCTCAGACAGCGCGATGATCCGCAAGCTGTTCGAGGCGGGCGCCGACGTCTTCCGCATCAACATGAGCCATACCCCGCATGACAAGATGCGGGAGCTGGTCAAGACCATCCGCAATGTCGAATCGAGCTACGGCCGGCCGATCGGCATCCTGGTCGACCTGCAAGGGCCGAAGCTGCGGCTTGGCTCGTTCGTTGAAGGCGCGACCCAGCTCAAGAACGGCCAGAGCTTCATTCTGGATTCCGACAAGACGCCGGGCGACAACAGCCGCGTCCAGCTTCCGCATCCGGAGATCCTCGCGGCGCTCCGCCCGGGCCATGCGCTGTTGCTCGACGACGGCAAGGTGCGGCTGATCGCCGAGGAAACCTCGCCCGAGCGCGCGATCACGCGCGTCGTGATCGGCGGCAAGATGTCGGACCGCAAGGGCGTCAGCCTGCCCGATACCGATCTGCCGGTGTCGGCGATGACCGCAAAGGACCGCGCCGACCTGGAAGCCGCGCTGCCGGAGGGTATCGACTGGGTCGCGCTGTCCTTCGTGCAGCGCGCCGAGGACGTGATCGAGGCCAAGAAGATGATCCGCGGCCGCGCCGCCGTGATGGCCAAGATCGAGAAGCCGCAGGCGATCGACCGCCTTGCCGACATCATCGAAGCGTCGGACGCGCTGATGGTGGCGCGCGGCGATCTCGGCGTCGAACTGCCGCTGGAACGGGTACCGAGCCTGCAGAAGCAGATGATCCGGATGGCGCGCCGCGCCGGCAGGCCGGTGGTGGTCGCAACCCAGATGCTGGAATCGATGATCCAGGCGCCGGTGCCGACGCGCGCCGAAGTCTCCGACGTCGCCACCGCCGTCTACGAAGGCGCCGACGCCATCATGCTGTCGGCGGAATCCGCCGCCGGCAAATTCCCGGTGGAGGCAGTCTCCACCATGAACCGCATCGGCGAGGAGGTCGAGCGCGACCCGACCTATCGCAACGTGATCAACGCGCAGCGCGTCGATCCCGAAGCGACGGTGGGTGACGCCATTGCCGACGCCGCGCGGCAGATCGCCGAGACGCTCGACCTGTCGGCGATCATCTGCTGGACGTCATCAGGTTCGACCGCGATCCGCGTGGCGCGCGAGCGCCCCAAGGTGCCGGTGGTCGCGATCACGCCGAACCTCGTCACCGGCCGCAAGCTGTCGGTGGTGTGGGGGGTGCATTGCGTGGTCGCCGAGGACGCTCACGATCTCGACGACATGGTCGACCGCGCCGGCTCGATTGCGTTCCGCGACGGTTTTGCCAAGGCCGGCCAGCGCGTCATCATCGTTGCCGGCGTTCCGCTGCGCGCGCCCGGCACCACCAACATGCTGCGCATCGCCTCGGTCGGCCCGAGGGGCGACGCGCAGCTCTAGATTCCAGTTTGACGCGTCTTCTTCACACGAACCGGTGCCTATTTCGCTCGAAAACGCTCTAACCCGCCCCGCCGCGATCAGCCCTGCAATGACGCGTCGAGCGTGATCTTGGTGTTGAGCAGCTTCGACACCGGACATCCGGCCTTCGCCTTGCCGGCCAGTTCCTGGAACGTCGCATTGTCGGCGCCCGGGATCTTCGCCGACAGCGTCAGATGCACCGCGGTGATCGCGAAGCCGTCGGCGACCTTCTCCAGGGTCACATCGGCCTTGGTCTCCATATGCTCCGCCGTGAGCTTGGCTTCGCCCAGGATCAGCGACAGCGCCATCGTGAAGCAGGCGGCGTGCGCCGCGCCGATCAACTCCTCCGGGTTCGAACCCGGTTTGCCCTCGAAACGGCTGGCGAAGCCGTAGGGGTAATCCGAGAGCGCGCCGCTCTTGGTCGAGATCGCGCCCTTGCCGTCCTTGATGCCGCCCTGCCATTTGGCCGAGCCATGGGTTGTCGTCATGCGTTGCTCCGTGAGGTTGGTTGAACCCAGCCCGCAAAACTACAACGCCAATGCGACAGAAGTGTTCTTCGCGCGCGTTGGCCTCATCCTGGACTCAGGCGCCGACCAGCGCCTTCGCCGGAGTCGTCGCCTGCACCACGAGGCCACGCGCGCGTGCGTCCATCACGCCGACCGCGCGCAGCGCAAGCAGCGTCACGGTCTGCACCGCGTCACGCAGCTTGATCGGATCGTCGAGATTGGCCGGCGCCAGCGGGCCGACCAGCGCTTCGTGCAGCGCGCCGAGCAAGGCGGTGGCGGCCAGCGCCGTGTCCTGCGCCGGCAGGTGTCCGGCGCGCACCGCGGCATCGATGCGCATGGCCAGCTCGCCGGAAATATCGCGGCGGCTGGCGAGGCGCGAGGCGGTGACGTCGACGTCGACCGGCTCGGCCAAAATGCCCCAGGCGAGCTTGCGCTGCGACAGCACGTGGACCGCGATCGTCGTCACCGCGGCGGCAAGCGCCGATGACGGCCCTGGCGCGGCATCGGCGGCACGCCGGATCGCCGTGAGCTCGTCGCGCGAGACTTCCGTGATCAATTCCGAGATCAGCTCGGCCTTCGACGGGAAATAGCGGTAGACTGTTCCCGCCGCGACATTGGCCCGCACCGCGACGGGTGCGATCTGGACCGCCGCCATGCCGCCTGCCGCCGCCGCGTCCCGCGCAGCCGACAGGATGGCGCTGCGCCGCGCGGCCAGCCGTTTCACGACCTGATGAGTTCGCCGGTAAACCATGGCATTCCGTCCCCCCGCCGTGCGCCCCGGCCGGCGCCCACCGGCAGAACACACGAGTCTTCAACGTTTTGAGCGATTGATCCCGCAATCGCCTGAAGAAGTGAACAACTATTCAGACTGGTTGACAAGCTGGAATTGTAAGGATTTTTTTGCAACCTCTGGTACCACCTCTGATTGAGCCGGCGGTGCTTCGGGCCTCTCCCCGACCGGTTCAGGGCCGCGATGGTAAATCGCCGGCTAAGGTGATCGCTCGAAATCGAGACATCTGATCTTGCACACACTCGCGATATCGCCGCGGCATTTACCCGAATTTATCGGAAGCCGTGGTCGAGTGCGCGCCAGCATCACGCGTGGCGTTGGCTCTGGATGCCCCCGGCCGAAACAAGCAAGAAAGCGCATGTCACTCTCCATCACCAGCAGCGTGAGCAGCCGTAGCGCGGCGCGAGGACTGGTGCCGCTGTGCGCCGCCGTGGGCGCCTATCTGTTTTATCTCTCGGCCGGCGAAATCCTGCTGCGCGATTCCGACACGATGTGGCAGATCCGGGTCGGACAGTGGATCCTCGAACACGGCGCGATGCCGACATCGGACGTGTTCTCGTTCACCCGTTTCGGCGAGCCCTGGATCTCGAGCTCGTGGCTGTCGCAGGTGGTGTACGCGCTCGTATACGGCGGCGATTGGGCCGGGCCGGTGATCCTGTCGTCGATGGCGATCGGCGCGACGGTCGCAATCTTCCTGCATCTGTTGAGCCCGTATTTCGATCCGGCGCGCGCGCTTCTGATCGCGGCGCTGGCGCTGCTGTTGTCGACGATCCACTTCTTGGCGCGGCCGCATGTGTTGGCGCTGCCGGTGCTGCTGGCGTTCATCGGCGGCCTGCTCGTGGCCGCGGATCGCCGCGCCTCACCGTCATGGTGGCTGCTGCCGCTGATGACGCTGTGGGCCAATCTGCATGGCGGCTTCGTTCTCGGCCTGGCGCTGATCGGACCGATCGGACTGGAGGCGGTGTGGAACGCGGAGCCCGGCCGCCGCCGCCAGCTTGTCGTGCGATGGGGCCTGTTCGGCCTCGCCGCGCTGGCCGCGAGCTGCCTGACGCCCTATGGCTGGAACAGCCTGCTCGGCGCGACCAAGATCCTCAGCCTCGGCAAATTGCTGACGCTGATCGGGGAATGGAAGCCGGCCGATTTCAGCAAGCCCAGCTTCTTCGAAGCCACGCTGCTCGGCCTGATCGGCCTGATCTGCTATCGCAGGCTGACGCTGTCGGTGCCGCGGATCCTGCCGCTGCTCGGGCTGATCTGGATGGCGCTGAGCCATGTCCGCAACATCGAGGTATTCGCGTTCATCGCTCCGCTGGTGCTCGCCAAGCCGATCGCCGAGCAATGGGGAACGGCAGGCGCCACCGCCGCCCGCTTCGGAGAAACGCGCGCATTTCCCGTCGTCACGATCCTGGCTGTGATCGTGATGGTGATCGGCGCGTGGGTGACGACGGCGATGTTCGTCGCGCAGCATCAGTTCAAATTCCTCCCGATGTTCTCGCCCGTTGCCGCGGTCGACGTGCTGCAGCAGCACAAGGCGCAACGCGTGTTCAGCACCGCGCCGTTCGGCGGCTACATGGTCAGCCGCGACATGAAGGTGTTCATCGACGGCCGCGCCGAGCTCTATGGCGAGCAATTCGTGCTCGACTATTACGATGCGCTCGACGCCCGCGACGTCGGCCGGCTGCTGGGCCTGCTCGACAAATACCGGATCGATGCCACGCTGCTGAGCTCGGACTCGCCCGCCGGCAACGCGCTGGATCACCTGAAGGGCTGGAAGCGGCTGTACAAGGACGACATCGCCGTGATCCATGTGCGCTCGGACGAGACGAAGACCGGCGCGGCGGCGGCCACGGGTTCGAAGTAGCTTTGCTATTGCGTTGCCTGGAATCGCGCACTGCTGAGCCCGTCATCCTGAGGTGCGAGCCTTGCGGCGCAATTGCGCCGCTGGGCGAGCCTCGAAGGATGAATCGGCCACCAGTCGGGCCGTCGATCCTTCGAGACGCCGCTGCGCGGCTCCTCAGGATGACGGGTTTGAGCCCCGGCGCTCACAGTTCAAGCGCGATCAGCCCCACCCTCAATTCCCTGTCTGAAGCTCGCCGAAGCGATCCCAGGTCTTGCCGTTGAAGCGCATCAGTTGCATCTGATCGACCGGCACGTGGTCGGCCGGCGAGGTGTTGACCTTGATGCCCGGCAGCAACATCGGCAATTCCAGGCCCTTGATCGCGAATGCCTGACGCAGGATGTTCTCGGTCGAGAGATCGTCGCCGCAGGCCTTCAGCACCGCCTCCAGCGCCATCGCGCTGTTGTAGGCGTTGACGTAGTTGGTGTCGTGCTGGTCGCCTTCCGGCACGTATCCGCTCATGAACTCGCGCCAGCCCTTCATGCCGGGATCGTCGCTCCATGCCGGGTCGTCCGGATCCTTCACATAGGCCGTGGAGATGATGCCGGTGCCGGCCTCGAGGCCGGCAGGCTGCATCACGGTCGAGATCCACACCGCTGTGTTGGACAGGAAAGTCATCGGCCGCCAGCCGATTTCAAAGGCCTTGCGGATCGACTGCGCCGCGAATTTCGGCGTCGCCGCGATCACGAAGACGTCGGCATTGGTGGCCTTCAGCTTGACGATCTGGGAGTCAATCGTCGGGTCCGTGATCTCATAGGTCGCAACCGTGACCAGAGACTCATACCTCTCGCCGAGCACGTCCTTGAGGCCGGCGAGATAGTCGCGGCCGTAGTCGTCGTTCTGCGAGATGACGGCGAACCTTGCATTCGGATTCTTCGCCAGCGCATAGCGCGCATAGAGCCGTGCCTCGTAGCGGAACGGCGCCTGCACGCCCATCGTCGCCTGCGGGAATTGCGTGACGTCGCCGAATTTCGAGGCGCCGGAGGCCAGGAACAGCTGCGGGATGTTCTTGCCCTGCAGGTACTTTGCGATCGCGGTGTTGTGCGCGGTGCCGATCGAGGAGAAGATCAGCGCGACCTCGTCGCTCTCGACGAGGCGGCGCGTCTGCTCCACCGTCTTCGGCGGCGCGTAGGAATCGTCCAGCGAGATGAAGTTGATCTTGCGGCCATTGATGCCGCCGCGATCGTTCAGCATCCTGAAATAGCCGGCTTCGCCCTTGCCGAGCGCGCCGAACGCCGACACCGGCCCGCTATAGGGCATGGTCTGGCCGATCCTGATTTCGGTTGATGTGACGCCGCGCATCTCGGCGGCGAGAGAAGACGTGGGCAGCAGCAGGAACGAAATGGCGCCAAGCGCGCCGAATGCCTTGCGCATCGACCTCCCCTCCCCTTTTTCTTGCCGCGCCTTCAGACATCGCGGCTGTGCCGTTTGACGGCTTGGCGGGAGGATGCCACGGCGTTGCAGCGGAGGCCACGGATATTCGAAAGGCGCGATCTCAGCGCTTGCCGCGGTCCTTGACCGGGATCACGAATTTCAGCCCCGACCAGACGTCATCGACCGCACAGACCTTGACGTCGACCAGGCCGTTCGCGAGCCCGGTTGCGCGGACCTCCTTCTCCGTAAGGTCGGTCGCGACACCCGAACTCTTCTTCGGCCACGATACCCAGATCATGCCGTCAGGGGCGATCGCATGACGGTAACGCCGCAGCCTGGCCGCAAGCCCCTCGGCCTTGGCGGCGAACAGGTGCTACGGCATCGAGCGGTGCCCGTGCGGTCTTCGCTACCAGCACATCGGCGGGCAGCTCGCCGACAACGTCGCCATAGGGAACGGACAACCCGTCGACAAAAATACAAAAGCCCGGCTTGAGGCCGAGCTTTTGCACAACTGGTCTGCCGGAAGTGCCGGCCATCGCGGGCGAGGCTTACGCCTGCGGCTGCGGCTCCATGCCGGTGTCCGGATCGGGACGCGGGCGCGGCTTGCCGGCCGGCGGCACGGCGGATGCGCGCGGCGTCGACGGCTCCAGCACCGACTCGCGATTGGGCTTCTTGCCCTTCAAGAGGTCGATGATCTCGTCGCCGGTCAACGTCTCGAACTCAAGCAGGCCCTTGGCGAGCGCCTCGAGGTCCTCGCGCTTCTCGGTGAGGATCTTGGTCGCCTCGTTGTAGCCTTCCTCGACCAGACGCCTGATCTCGGAGTCGATCTTCTGCACGGTCGCCTCGGACGCGTTCTGCGTGCGCGAGACCGACATGCCGAGGAACACCTCGTCCTGGTTCTCGCCGTAGGAGACGGTGCCGAGCTCTTCCGAGAGGCCCCAGCGCGTCACCATCATGCGGGCAAGGCGGGTCGCCTGCTCGATGTCGGAGGCAGCACCCGAGGTCACCTTCTCGCGGCCGAAGATCAGCTCTTCGGCGACGCGGCCACCCATCATGATGGCAAGGCGCGAAGTCATCTGCTCGAGCGACATCGACAGCTTGTCGCGCTCGGGCAGCTGCATCACCATGCCCAGCGCACGGCCGCGCGGAATGATGGTCGCCTTGTGGATCGGATCGGTCGCGACGACGTTGAGGCCGACGATGGCGTGGCCGCCCTCGTGATAGGCCGTCAGCAGCTTCTCTTCCTCGGTCATCACGAGCGACTTGCGCTCGGCGCCCATCATCACCTTGTCCTTGGCCTCTTCGAACTCGGCCTGCGTCACCATCCGCTTGTTGCGGCGGGCGGCGGTCAGCGCAGCCTCGTTGACGAGGTTCATCAGGTCGGCGCCCGAGAAGCCCGGGGTGCCGCGCGCGATGGTCTTGAGGTTGATATCCGGCGCCAGCGGCACCTTGCGAACGTGAACCTTGAGAATCTGCTCGCGGCCGACGACGTCCGGGTTCGGCACCACGACCTGGCGGTCGAAGCGGCCGGGACGCAGCAGCGCGGGATCGAGCACGTCGGGACGGTTGGTCGCCGCGATCAGGATCACGCCCTCATTGGCCTCGAAGCCGTCCATCTCGACCAGCAGCTGGTTCAGCGTCTGCTCGCGCTCGTCGTTGCCGCCGCCGAGGCCGGCGCCGCGATGACGGCCGACCGCGTCGATTTCGTCGATGAAGATGATGCAGGGCGCGTTCTTCTTGGCCTGCTCGAACATGTCGCGGACGCGGCTCGCGCCGACGCCGACGAACATCTCGACGAAGTCAGAACCGGAGATGGTGAAGAACGGCACGTTGGCTTCGCCCGCGACCGCGCGCGCGATCAGCGTCTTGCCGGTGCCGGGAGGGCCGACCAGCAACACGCCGCGCGGAATCCGTCCACCGAGCCGCTGGAATTTGCCGGGGTCGCGGAGGAATTCGACGATCTCCTGCAGGTCCTGCTTGGCCTCGTCGACACCAGCGACGTCCTCGAAGGTGACGCGGCCATGGGCCTCGGTCAGCATCTTGGCGCGCGACTTGCCAAAGCCCATCGCCTTGCCGGCGCCGCCCTGCATCTGCCGCGACAGGAAGATCCACACGCCGATCAGCGCGATGAACGGCAACCAGGAGACGAGCAGCGAGACGAACCACGGCACGTTGTCGCCGGGCGCCTTCGCGGTGATCTGCACCTTGGCGTCAAAGAGGCGCTTCACGAGCGTCGGATCGCTCGGCGCGTAGGTCTGGAAGCTCGTGCCGTTGTTGAAGGTGCCGTGAATCTCCGGTCCCTGGATCACGACGTCGCGGACATGGCCCTGATCGACCTCAGTGAGAAGCTGCGAGAACGAGATGTCCGAGGACGACGAGCGCTGGCCAGGATTCTGGAAAAGCGTGAACAACGCCAGCAACAGCAGGACAATGATGACCCAGAGGGCGAAATTCCGCAGATTGGCGTTCATGGTCTTCCTTCGTGGTCGCGCGGATCGCGGCCTCTCTCTATCCTTGGGCAGGCTCTGTGGGAATCCCCAGGGAATCCATCCCGTCGATGGCATACAATTTAGGTGCCGCTGGGGTAGATGCCAAGGGAACCACGCACGACTATTTACCGCATCCTAGCGCGATTCCCGGTCAAAAAATGGCGCTGAATCCGGTGTTTTTCCGGGGTGGTTAAGCCTCTTTGCCCGATTATGACAGCGATTGAAACAATCGAACCCGGCTCAGCGGGAGCGCCCCCGGCGGGGCGGTGCCGGGCCGATCCTGATCCGGCCGGCGGCGATGCTGATGACCGCTCCGGCAAGGGTCTGTTTCAGCCTGGATTCGCGTTTTCCCAAAGTCCCATCCAAGGCCTCGTCCATCGCGGCGACCAGGGTTTCGACCTTGCCGAGCTCGGCCGGGCCCTCATGTCCGACGCGGTCGATGGCGCGCTTGAGCAGACGGACGCGGATTTCCTCGGGCATTACTGCGAACAGTGCAGCATCGAAGCCCGCGCCGGAGTTATCCTCGCTCTTCAACGCAAGATAGTGCTCGGCGCCGTCGACCAGCACCTCCAGCGCGGCGTTGGCGCGCGCGATCCGCGCGGCAAGCCGCGCCAGGTTCCGCGCGTCGCCGCCCTCCGCCGCGAGCATCGGCATCAGCGCGCGCAACCGTGGACGCGTGTAGGATCGATCGCGGTTGGTCGGATCGTCGGCAGAGCCGATGCGCGCCTTCTTCAGCGTCGCGATCAGCTGGGCCTTGGAGATGTCGAGCAGCGGCCGTGTCAGCAAGACGCCGTCGCGCTCGGTCTCGCGCGCCATTGCCGAAAGGCCCGCAACGCCGCTGCCGCGCAGCATCCGCATCAACAGCGTCTCGGCCTGATCGTCACGGGTGTGCGCGGTCAAAATATGCGTGGCGCCATGCTTGCGTGCGGCCTGCGCGAGCAGTCGGTAGCGGGCCGCGCGCGCGGCCGCCGGCACGCCGGTTCCAGGCTTTGGTCCAGTCCAACGCAACGTGTGATGCGGCAGCTCGAGACTTCGCGCCAGCCGCTTGACGTCGCGCGCCTCGCGAGCCGCTTCAGGACGCAGGCCGTGATCGACCGTGACCGCCACCAGCCGCGGTCCCTGCGCGAGCGCGCGGCGCCAGCGCGCGGCGAGCCACATCAGCGCGACTGAATCGGGACCGCCGGACACCGCAAGCAGGAGCGCCGGCGCGCCCGCAAGGCCTGCGAACAGGCGCTTGGCGTCCCTTGCCGGGATGGCGGATTGATCGTCGGGCATCGCAAAACCAGCTGCTGGCGGAGAGGCCGGAAGCGGCCTTCCCGCATCTGGTTTAGCACTTCACGCGCTTCTGCTCGCGGTCAACCGCAGCCTTGACCCCGCCGGACGCGCGCGGGTACTTCCGCGTGATCTCGCCGAACGCGGCGCAGGCCGCTTCCTTCTCCTTCAGCGCCGCCAGCGACTGGCCGAGCCGCAGCAGGGCGTCGGGCGCCTTCGCGGACTTGTCGAACTTGGTGGTCACGCCGAGGAAGGTCTCCGCAGCATCGCGATATTGCTGGCGCTGGAAATAGCTTTCGCCGAGCCAGTATTGCGAGTCCGCCACCAGGGGATCGTTCGGATACTTCTGGCCGAAGTTCTTCATTGTCTCTTCGGCGAGCGCATAGTCCTTGCGCTGCATATAGCCGATGCCGAGGTCGAACTCGTCCTTCGACGTCGCCGACGGCGGCAGCGTGGTCAGGGCTGCGCTCGCGCCGGGCGCACGCTGCGGGCTGGTGTTGCCGAGATTGAGCGGCTCGCCTGCGCCACGGCCGCCGGGCGCACCAACCGCCGCCTCACTGGGCATCGGCATCCCGCCGCCGCCAAGTGCGCGCGGCGCCCCTGGGGCATTCGGGTTCTGGTTCGGATCGAAGGCATCGCCGCGGCCGCGGCGGCCGGAAGCCGCCGGCGCCGGCTCCTGCGCGATCGGCGCAGGCGCCGCGATCTGCTGCTGCTGGTCATAGCCGCCCTGCGGCGGCCTGCCATATCCTTGCTGCGGCTGGCCGTAGCCTTGCTGGGGCTGGGCGTAGCCCGGCTGCGCTTGCGGGTAGGCCTGCGGCGGCTGCGCCGGTGGCGCCGCCGCAACGGGTTGGCCCGCCGGAGCCTGTCCAGCTGGGCCGGGCGGTTGCCCGCCAAGCTGCCGCAGCCGCTCCTCGAGCTGGCGGTTACGGTATTGCAGTTCCTCGTTCTGGCCGGTCAGCTGCCGCAGCTGGTTCTCGAGCCGCTCGATCCGCATTTCAGCATCGGAATCGTCGGATTGGGCAAACACTGGCGCGGAAACGGCGAGCAACGCCGCGATCGCCGCGGCGGAGGAAAGAAAATGAATCCTGGATGACATTTTGCCCTGACGACGAGATCGACGTGAAAAGCGAGCGACATTGAAAGACGGAGTACGCCGGAATTGTGACTGGCACTTCAAATCCGGGACAGCGTCGCGGGATACCGGTTTAGTACGGACGCTGGAACAAGCAAGCGGCCAATTGCGCGCAGCTTCGTTCATCTTGATGACGGCGGGCCGGGCCTTCATGCGGCAAAAACAAAACCGGCGCCCGAAGGCGCCGGCTTGAAAACACTCATTCAGGATCGCGTCAGGAGCTGGCGTTCAGCACGGTGACGGCACGACGATTCTGCGACCAGCAGGAGATGTCGTTACAGACCGCGACCGGACGCTCCTTGCCGTAGGAAATGGTGCGCATGCGGCTCGGATCGATGCCGCGCGAGGCGAGGTAAGCGCGGACCGACTGGGCACGCCGGGCACCGAGCGCGATGTTGTATTCGCGCGTGCCGCGCTCGTCGGCATGACCTTCGATGGTGAAGGAGTAACGATTATAGGTCTGCAGCCACTGCGCCTGCTTGTCGAGGGTCGCCGTCGCCTGCGGGCTGAGATCGGTCTGATCGCTCTCAAAGAACACGCGGTCGCCGACATTGACCACGAAATCCTGCTGGCTGCCCGGGGTCGCGGCGCCCCCAATCGCGCCATTGGCGTCCAACGGGTTCTTGTTGGCACAGGCACCCATCGACAGCGCCACCGCCAGAACCGCAACCAGCTTCATACCCTGGAGATAATTCATTCCCGGAGCCTCCACGCTCGCGCTCTTCGTACTACCCAATCGGTCTACAGGGCGATGGTTAAGCGAACGTTCCGTCAACCTTGACGAGACCTTGCTGAACCCCATCAAATGCCAGGCAATGGCGAAAAGCGCCCCCGATGGTTAATGGGTGGCAAATGTGGCGCGATGGTGAAGGGGAGGCAAGGTTCGCGGGAACCGGCCGCTTTTGCAGGACAATTTGGCCTGCGCGCAACAGTCGATCGACACTGACTCGATGAGAATGGCCGATTCCCTCAGGGATTCGGCACGATCGAAGCGCGCTCGAACGGCTGCACGAAGCCGTCGGGCTGCAACTGGCCTTCGCGGTCGAACAGCATGCGCCGCTCGAAGGCGCTGGAGCGCAGGAAGGGATAGCGGGCCAGCACGCGTTCCCGCACCGTCGGCAAATGCGACGCCATCAAGCCGACCGGCTTCACCAGCCCGGGATAAAGCCGCGGCTCCGACCAGGTCTCGTGCAGGAACACACGCCGGTAGAACGCCATGTGCTCGGGCCGGACCGGCGCCAGGCCGTAATCGGCGTTGAAGTGCACGCCCGCGGTCGAGCCGAGGCGCACGGTGACATAGGGCAGTTCCGGAACGTTCCGGGCCTTTTCGGGATCCGCGACGAAGCGCGTCGAGTCGATGAAGACCAGACCCTGATCAAGCTTGGGCAGCAGCACGTCGCCGAACACCTCGAGCGTCGGCGAGGTACGCCATTCCGGCGTCACCACGGTGATGCGGATCGAGCTGCAGAGTTCGCCTTGCAGATAGACACCGAACACCCAGGCATTCGGCGCATCATCGAACTGATCGACAACCCGCTCGTCCGCCGAGGGCCGGATCGCACCTTCGCGCAGATAGGCGCGATAGCGAAGCCGGTAGATCTCGTCTTTCTGTTCCGGGGTCTGAGCGAGGCGGTAATCGACTTGATCCAGAGGGTCCGCAAGCCTTCCTGTCGCGGGCTTGATGGCTTCGGCCGCGGACCTCATTTGGTACTCCCTGAACAACGCAACAACTTCAACGCGCGGCCAAAAGATTAACAGCTTCTTAATTTCCGTCAAAGCAATCGAGGCAATACAGTTAACCTCTCGCCGCAAGGGCACACTACGAATGGTGCAGCCGAAGGCTCTCACAACTATCGATTGAGGGTATTGCGCCGGGTCAAGCGATCGAGCGCGAGGGAACCACGTGCAGTTGCTCGTCGGTCCGCCGGCCGTGCGAGGCATTGAGCAGCTGGCGGATGCGGACGGAGGGAACCGGCCGGCTGAACAGGTATCCCTGTGCTTCGGTCACCGCGCCATCGGCGCTGATCAGTTCGAGCTGCTCATTGGTCTCGATGCCCTCGACCACCACCGACATGCCGAGATCCGCCGACAGCCGCGCCACCCCGCGCAGCAGGGTCAGCGGACGGTCGCTGTCGATGCCTTCGAGGAAGGAGCGGTCGATCTTGACCTTCTGCAGCGGGAAATTGTGCAGGTAGCTGAGCGACGAGTAGCCGGTGCCGAAATCGTCCAGCGAGATCCGCACGCCGAGCGAGCGCAACTGGGACAGCAAGTCGTGGGTCAGCTCGGTGTTGTGCAGCAGCGAGGATTCGGTGATCTCGATCTCGAGCCGGTGCGCCGGCAGGCCGGAGACCTCGAGCGCGTAGCGAACCTCGCTCAGCACGTCGCGCTGGTGGAACTGCTGCGGCGAGAAGTTGACCGCGACGCTGACCGCCTCGGGCCACTTCATGCATTCCATGCAGGCCTTGCGCAGGATCCAGCGGCCGAGATCGACAATCAGGCCCATGTCCTCGGCAACGGGAATGATGTCGACCGGAGAGACCGTGCCGCGTGCCGGATGGTTCCAGCGTAGCAGCGCCTCGCAGGTGCTCACCTTGCCGGACTTCAGGTTGATCAGCGGCTGGTAGAACAGCTCGAACTCCTCGTTGGCGA
Source organism: Bradyrhizobium sp. KZN70725 (assembly GCF_055264925.1). Lineage (NCBI taxonomy): Bacteria > Pseudomonadati > Pseudomonadota > Alphaproteobacteria > Hyphomicrobiales > Nitrobacteraceae > Bradyrhizobium > Bradyrhizobium sp. KZN70725. The sequence continues at coordinate 9,540 of NZ_JBUYWT010000033.1, read as the reverse complement.
GCGCCTTGCGCAGGTCGAGCTCGAGGATGCGGCGGGCCTCGACGGTTTGCGCCATCTCGTCGCGGAAGAAGCAGAAGGTACCGCGGCCGTCGGCCTTGGCGCGGTAGAGCGCCATGTCGGCGTTCTTCAGCAGCGTGTCGGCGCCGACGCCGGGCGCGGTCATCGCGATGCCGACGCTGGCGCCGATCTCGACCAAATGGTTGTCGATCTTGTAACGCTCGCTGAGGCGGTCGACGATGCGCCGAGCCAGCGCCGCAGCGTCCTCGTGCGAGTGGATGTTCTGCTGGAACACCACGAACTCGTCGCCGCCGAACCGCGCCACGAAATCCTCCGGCCGCAGCATCTCGCGCAGCCGCTCGGCGACCGCGCAGAGCAGCTGGTCGCCGCAGGGATGACCGAGCGTATCGTTGACCTGCTTGAACTGGTCGAGGTCGACGAACAGCAATGCGGAGCGATGGTCGCCGTGCTGCATGGCGAGCAGCCGGCCGATTTCGTCGCGGAAATTGACGCGGTTGGGCAGCGCGGTCAGCTCGTCGTAGCGCGCGAGGTGGCTGATCCGGGCCTCGGCGTCCTTGCGCTCGGTGATGTCCTCGACCAGCACCACCGTGCCGCCGCCGGCCATCGGCTGGAAAGTCCAGTCGAGCGAGCGGTTCTTGGTTGGGTCGGGATCGCTGGTGACGATATCGCCGCGCTGCGAGCTCTCGATCTCGTAGAGGATCTGCTGTGCGGCCGCGGCCGAGATCGAGCCGGACAGGACACAGGCGTTGCAGATGTCGGTCGCGCTGGCGCCGCGCTGCACGAAATCGTCCGACAGCTTCATCATCTCGATGAAGCGGTGGTTCATCACCGCAACGCGGCCGTCGGCGCTGAACATGCACAGGCCGTGCGGCATGTTGTTCAGCGCGGTATCGAACTGGCCCGCCAGCGCGGCCTCGCGCTCCTTGGCGATCCAGGCGTTGACGTAGATGCGCTGCAGGCTGGAGGTCAGATGCCGGATGGCGCTGAAGAACACCAGGCTGAGCAGTGCAAGGGCGATGTGATAGGGGCCGCCGACATACATCAGCGCCAGGATCAGGGGACCGATCGACATCAACAGATGCAGGTGGAAGATCTGCGGCCGGCCGAAGGTCCGCCCTACCCCCGCCGAGGTGTAGGCGACCACCGTGGTCACGCACAGCATGTGCGCGGCGGCATCATTGGTCGTGAGCAGCACGGTGACGCCCCAGATGCCGAGCGAGATGCCGTAGGCGATGGTGCCGATCCGGTAACGCTTCTCCCAGGTCACGGACTCTTCGACGGTGAGCCGGGAATTGCGCTGCTGGTAGCGGTACATCTGCAGCGCGCGCGCCAGCCCCACCACGATGAACAGCGGCACGCATAGCCAGCACAACAGATTGCTCGTGACAGCCGCAATCACGGCGCCCGCAATGGCGGGACCGAAGGCGCCGAAAATCATGGGCGCTGGGTTCATGAACAGGGAATCGACCAGTGCCGCCGAAATCGTCGGCGACATCGACCGGTCCGGTTCACCCGTCTGACTTGCAAACTGCATTGTGAGAGCGCGCGTCCTTTTCAGCTCGCACTCTTACTGATCGCAGGTGAAGTCTTTCTGAGCGAACATCGTTAGCAAGTCCTTGCCGCGCCCAGGCGACGACCGGAATTCACTATAAAATTCAGTGCGCTAGGTGAGAAGTGCTGACCGCCGCCGAGGTTCCCGGAGCAGCTCTGCACCCGGCTCACGACAACAGCGGCGACCAGGCCGGGTCGGAGGCAAAGCCCGGGGTCGGTACCCGCAGCTCGTTGCGGCCGGAGACGTCGATGGTGAACAGCGACGGGCCGCTGTTGCCGCCGGGATCGCGGAAAAACATCACGACGCGCCCGTTCGGCGCAAAGGTCGGGCCTTCATTGTGGAAGCCCGAGGTCAGGATGCGCTCGCCCGAACCGTCGGGTTTCATGATGCCGATCGCGAACTGCCCGCCGCCCTGCTTGGTGAAGGCGATGTAGTCGCCGCGCGGCGACCAAACCGGCGTCGAATAGGTGCCGTCGCCGAACGAGATGCGCTGTGCACCGCCGCCGGTTGCCGGCATCACGTAGATCTGCGGCTTGCCACCGCGATCCGACTCGAAGCACAGCCGCGTGCCGTCGGGCGCGTAGGACGGCGAGGTGTCGATCGCCGGCGTGTCGGTCAGCCGCGTCATCGACTTCGAGCGGAGATCCATCACGAACAGGTTGGAGTTGCCGCCCTGCTGCAGGCTCATGATGACGCGCTGGCCGTCGGGCGAGAAGCGCGGCGAGAACGACATGCCCGGGAAGTTGCCGACGATCTCGCGCTGGCCGGTCTCGATGTTGAGCAGATAGACGCGCGGGTCGCCCTGCCCGAATTCCATATAGGTGATTTCCTGGGTCGACGGCGAGAAGCGCGGCGTCAGCACGAGATCCGAGCCGCGGGTCAGGTAGCGCACATTGGCGCCGTCCTGGTCCATCAGCGCGAGCCGCTTGACGCGGCGATCCGCCGAGCCGCTCTCGTCGACGAACACGACGCGGGTATCGAAATAACCCTTCTCGCCGGTCAGCCGCTCGTAGATCTGGTCGGAGATGATGTGGGCGATGCGCCGCCAGTATTCGGCCGAGGTGTCGTACTGCTGGCCGGCGAGCTGCTGGCCGGTGTTGACGTCCCAGAGCCGGAACTCCGCCTTGACGCGCCCGTTGCCCTGGCGCGTCATGCGGCCGGTCACCAGCGCCTGCGCGTTGATGCTCTTCCAGTTGTTGAAGTTCGGCGCCGCGTCGATGTTGATCTGCTTCTCGAGATAGGCCGCCTGATCGATCGGCGCAAACAGGCCGCTGCGCTTCAGATTGTTGGTGATCACCTGCGTCACGCCGACACCGACCTCGGTGTCCCCGGGCGTACCGGCGGCGAAGTTCGGGATCGCGATCGGCAGCGGCGCGAAGTCGCCTTCCGGAATGACGACGCGCTTCTGTGCAAAGGCGCTGCGGCTTCCGGCCAGCACGCCAAGGGCAGCCATTCCGGAGATCATCTGTCGGCGGTCGAGGCGAAACGTCATTGTACGCAAATCGTTCTGGTCGGTCATTGTCCGTAGACTTTGTTTGCTATTGGCCAAGCGACGCCGTCGCCCTCAGGTCTTTCGCTCTGTGAACACCGGCGCAAAATACTTCCATTCGTCGAAGAAGGCCGCCGGCAGATTGTACGGCTGGCATTCGATGATCGCCCGCAGCGCGCTCTCCTGATAGACGCGCAGATAGGGCGTCGCCGGCGTGCCTTCCGGCACCGGCATGCCCTCGAGCGAGCCGTCACGCTTCAGCTTGATCGAGAACACCGCCTCGGTCTGCTGCGCCTCGATGCCGCCATAGGGCTTCTTCCAGCAGCGCTCGACCTGCTGCTTGAACATCGCGCCCCAGGTCGCGGAGTTGTCGGCAGCCTTGCCCTTCGCGGTGCCGAGCGCCGCATTGGCATTGAGCGTATCGCCGGTCGCCGCGGCCCGCGTCGGGTCACGCTTGTCGAGCAGGGCTGCGATCTTGCTCTGGTCGAACACGCGATCCTTCGGCTTCTGCTCCGGCGGCGGCTTGGCGGCCTGTGCGACCGGCTTCGGCGGCGGCTTCTTCTCTTCCTTCTTGATCGCTTCCGCGATCGGGTCGGGCTTCACCGGATCGGGTTTCTTCTCGACCGGCTTCGGCTCTTCCTTCGGCTTGTTCTCGACCTTCTTCGGCGGATCCGGCTTCTTGTCTTCCGGCTTCTCCACCTTCGGCGCCGGCTGCGGCGCGGTGTCGGTCACGACAGGGGGCTTTTTCTCCTCGACCTTGCCGACGGTGTCGTCGACCGGCTTGGCTTCAGAGACCTTGTCGACCAGCGGCTTGGGATTTTCCTTCTTGCCGTCCTTCTGACCGGCCATGACATGCGAGAGCTGGTCGGGCGAGATCACGTCGACGGCAACCGATTCCTCTTCGGGCATCACGTACGCCTTGGTCGACCACGACACGAGGCCCCACCCGATCACGAGGACGTGCAGGACAATCGATGCCGCCAGAGTCTTGTCGACCTTGACCTTCAAATCAGGCTTCCCCGTGCCTTGGCATGGTGGTTATCCGCCTTCCGGGATGATGACGATATTCGCCTTGAATCCCGCGGCCCGGACCTCCCCGAGCAGTTTCATCATATCCGTGTAACAGACGTCCTTGTCGCCACGCAGATAGACCACTTTTTCGGCATCCGACCGGGCGTCACCGATCGCCTTGATCTTGGCCGGAAAATCGGCGGCCGTGACCGGCGCGTCACCCAGATAGAGCTCGACATTCGAGTTGCAGCCGCCGCCGGTGCGCTTGACCGACAATGTCAGCGGCGGCTGGTTCGACGAGATCGACTTGCCGCCGCTCGCCACCGGCAGGTCGATGTCGATGTTCGACGTCATCAGCGGCGCCGCGACCATGAAGATGATCAGCAGCACCAGCATCACGTCGACCATCGGCGTGACGTTGATCTCGGCCATGACCGGCTTGCGGCCGCCGCGGCGGCGTCTGCCACCGCCGGACCCTGCCATGCTCATCGCCATGATCGCGCACCCGCAAAAGTGACCATCATCTAACTCAACCCCGCTCGTCGATCTGACGGGACAGGATGGCGGAGAACTCGTCGGCGAAGCCCTCCAGGCGCGCGGCCTGCCGGTTCACCTCCGAAGTGAACTTATTGTAGAAAATAGTCGCCGGAATTGCGGCAATCAGGCCGATTGCAGTGGCAAACAGCGCTTCCGCGATACCGGGCGCCACCACCGCCAAAGAGGTGTTTTTGGAGGCCGCGATCGACTGGAAGCTCGACATGATGCCCCAGACGGTGCCGAACAGGCCGACAAAGGGGCCTGCCGAGCCCACGGTGGCGAGCACCAGCAGCCGGCGTTCCAGCCGCTCCACCTCCCGGGCGATCGAGACGTTCATGACCTTCTCGATCCGCGCCTGCAGGCCGGCAAAGGACCGCGACTGGCTCTCGAAGGAGCGCTTCCACTCCCGCATCGCCGCGACGAAACAGGCCGCCATCGACTGGGTCGGCTTGGCCGAGAGGGCCCGGTAGAGTTCCTCGATCGACTGGCCGGACCAGAACGCCTGCTCGAACTTGTCCATGGCCCGCTTGGTGCGGGCGTAGAGCAGGATCTTGTCGATTGCGATCGCCCAGACCCACACCGAGCAGGACAGAAGTCCCAACATCACGCATTTGACGACCCAATGGGCCTGCCAGAACAGCGCGATCAGCGACACGTCGCTCGATGCCAGTGGCAGAGTTGACTGAGCCACGTCGGCGGGATTCATCGGCAATATCCTCTCAACGCAAGTGTCCCAATTCGGCGGGCCGCCAATCGGCACCCCTTCCACGGCCGCGCGCCCGGCGCGGCAAAACTGCGCGAGAGCCTCTTACATCTGTCGCATGGGGGGCCCGTCCAAAGCCGCGCCCTGCTTCCCCTGCCAACATGTCAAAACGAGGGCTTTTCACGCGTCATTCCGACCCTAACCAAACGCTAATCATGGTTAAGGCGAGGTTACCAAAGGGAAATTTGGAGGCGGGAAATGCCGCCGGCCGGGGAGGTTGGCGGGTTCCACAGATGAACAGTTTCCGCATGGAAGGTGACGAGACCCCTTCCCACGTCGTCCTGGCGAAAGCCAGGATCCATAACCACCGCACTCAGTGATGAACGGGATCGCGGCCCCAGCGCGCGCAACATTTGAGACTTGGGGTAATGGATCCCGGCCTTCGCCGGGACGACGGGAAGGATGGTTCTCGATTCAAGTTGCCACACCACGCGGTGTCATCACCCGCATGCGGGTGATCCAGTATTCCAGAGACGGCGGTCCCGAGTGCATCTCACGTCAAATGCCTGATGATCGCGAGCCCGGCGAACAGGCCGGCGATCGAGAGAGCGACCGAGCCCGCGACATACAACACCGCAAGGCCGAGCTCGCCGCGCTCGTAGAGCAGCGCGGTGTCGAGCGAGAAGGCGGAGAAGGTGGTGTAGCCGCCGAGGATGCCGGTCATCAAAAATAGCCGCCAGGGCTGCGAGGCGTCGCCCTTGAAGGCGAGATAGCCGGCGATCAGGCCCATCACGGTCGAGCCCGTGATGTTGATGATGAAGGTGCCGTAGGGAAACGCGGTGCCGATGCAGCGCGCGCAGGTGACGTTGATCAGCTGGCGCAACGTGGCACCGAGACCGCCGCCGAAGAAGACTAGGAGATAGCTTGCCGCGTTACCCACCAATGCCCCCGCTGGTGTGTCGAGTGAGGGCGCATCTTGCCGCACACTCAAATCACCCACCCCTGAAAGGGGAGGGTCGATGCGAATGAAATGAGCGGCGGGGCGGGGTCACAGTCTCTCCATTGAGAGACTGCTCGTGCTGAGAGATGACCCCTCCCCGTTTCGCATTTCGCTTCGCTGCATGCGAAACGACCCTCCCCTTTCAGGGGAGGGTGAAGAAATATGCGACGGTCGAAGCCGCGCTTAGCCGGCCTTGCCGAACAGCTCGTCGACATAGTCCCAGTTGACGAGGTTTTCGACGAACGCCTTCAGATAGTCCGGACGGCGGTTGCGGTAGTCGATGTAGTAGGAGTGCTCCCAGACGTCGACGCCGAGGATCGGCACCGCGCCGTGGACCAGCGGGTTCTCGCCGTTCGGAGTCTTGGCGACCTCGAGCTTGCCGCCCTTGACCTGCAGCCAGGCCCAGCCGGAGCCGAACTGACCGGCGCCGGCAGCGGCGAAGTCGGCCTTGAACTTGTCGAAGCCGCCGAGGTCCTCGTTGATTTTCTTCTCGAGCCGGCCGGGCAGCTTGCTGCCGCCGCCATTCGGCTTCATCCACTTCCAGAAATGGATGTGGTTGTAGTGCTGACCGGCATTGTTGAAGACGGCCGCGTTCTTGCCGAACGAACCCTTCACGATCTCCTCGAGGGACTTGCCTTCGAATTCGGTCCCCTTGATCGCGTTGTTGCCGTTGGTGACGTAGGCTTGGTGATGCTTGTCGTGGTGAAACTCCAGCGTTTCCTTGGACATGTAGGGAGCAAGGGCGTCGTGGGCGTAGGGCAGATCGGGTAGCGTGAAGGTCATGGGGTAATGTCCAACAGAGGGTGGGAGACTACACTTAACGGGCCCCCCTTATAGAAGGTTCCATGGCGGAGAAACACCGCATTTTCGGATCGCCCATGACAGATCGGCACAGCCCGAACCAAGACCAAGGACCCAGACGATGAGCATCGAAATCGACATTCTCAACGGAGGTGCGTCGTGGCGGCGCGCCGAGCCGCTGCTCCAGGCGGTCTGGAGCCCGGATGCCGCCGAGAAGCCGGTCTGGGCGGACATCAAATGGGCCCACGCGGATTTGCGCGTACTGCTCGATGCGCCCGACGACAGCGGGCTGGCCTGCCATGTCGGTATCTATTTCCGGACCATCACCTGGAATGGCCACAAGGTGCATGTCGGCGGCATCGGCGGAGTCTCGACCCGTGCGGACTGCCGGCGGCGCGGCTATGCGTCACTGGCGTTAGATGCCGCCGTGCACACCATTCGTGCCAACGACGCGGTGAAATTTGCAATCTTATTCTGCGAGCCGCACAATTTCGCGTTCTACCAGGCGCGCGGCTGGCATCCCTTCAGCGGCGAAGTCTATTGCGAACAGCCTTCCGGGCAGATCCGCTTTGAGGCGATGGCGCCGTTCGTCAACGACATCGTCCGCGCGCCGCGCCAGGGCAAGATCGACCTATGCGGCCTGCCGTGGTGACCCCTGCATCGGCGGCGGTGGCGATGATCGGTGCAACATCGTAACATGTCGATCATCATTTATTGATTGCGAGCCCGGTTCACTGACGTTGGATTGCAGTGCGCCCCTCTCCCGCTTGCGAAGTGAGCCGTGACGCATGACCATTGATGCCTCGATCGACGACGTGCAGCCGGCCACGCCCGCGCCCGCCACGCCGGTCAATGACCTGCTGACCGCGCCGATCCTGCCGACGCTGCTTCGCCTCGCGATCCCGAACACCATCGCCATGTTCGGCTCGACGCTGGTCGCGGTGGCCGAGACCTCTTACATCGGCCGGCTCGGCACCGAGCCGCTGGCCGGCATTGCGCTGGTGTTTCCGTTCGCGATGCTGACGCAGATGATGTCGGCCGGCGCGATGGGCGGCGGCGTCTCGTCGGCGATCAGCCGCGCGCTCGGCGCCGGCGACCGCGACCGCGCCGCCGATCTGGCGCTGCATGCGGCAATCATCGGCGGATGCGCCGGACTGTTCTTCACCGTGATGATGCTGGGCTTCGGCCGAAACTTCTATGCGCTGCTCGGCGGACATGGCGGCGTGCTCGAGCAGTCGATGCATTACTCGCAGGTGCTGTTCTCCGGCGCGATCTCGATCTGGCTGGTCAACACGCTCGCCTCCGTGGTGCGCGGCACCGGCGACATGCGGATTCCCTCGATGACTCTGATCACGGTCTCGATGATCCAGATCGCGGTCGGCGGCGTGCTGGGTCTCGGGTTGTTCGGCATGCCCGGTCTCGGCATGCGCGGCGTCGCCGCCGGACAGCTCACGGCCTTCACGTGTGGTGCGATCTTCCTCGCCTGGTATCTCGCCTCTGGCCGCAGCCGGTTGAAACTCGACTTCGCCGCCTTCAGCTTCCAGCGCGCGATGTTCCTCGACATTCTCAAGGTCGGCGCGATCTCCTGCCTGTCGCCGCTGCAGAGCGTGCTGACCATCCTGATCTTCACCAAGATCCTGGCCAGCTTCGGCACCGAGACGCTGGCCGGTTACGGCATGGGCTCGCGGTTGGAGTTTTTGCTGATCCCGATCGCGTTCGCGGTCGGCGTCGCCTCGGTGCCGATGGTCGGCATGGCGATCGGCGCGGGACTCGTGACCCGCGCCCGCAAGGTGGCGTGGACCGCCGGCACCGTCGCCGGACTTGTCGTTGGCTTCGTCGGACTTGTGGTCGCGCTCAAGCCGACGCTGTGGATTGCGCTGTTCACCACCGATCCCGGCGTGACCGCCGCGGCTTCGTCCTATTTCGCGCTGGCCGGCCCGGGCTTCGGCTTCTTCGGCGTCGGCGTCTGTCTCTATTTCTCCTCGCAGGGCGCGGCCAAGGTCGGCGGACCGGTGCTGGCCGGCACCATCCGCCTGCTGCTAGTCGGCATCGGCGGCTGGTGGCTCGCTACCGTGAGCGCCCCGGCGTGGACGCTGTTTGCGCTGGTCGGCGGTGCAATGGTGGCGTTCGGCCTCGCCACCATCATTTCGATCCGGCTGACCCGCTGGGGATAAATACGACGCAGCGCCCTCGCACCGGAGCGTTGCCTGAGCATGACTGCTCCGGAAACAGGCACCAAATTTTGTCGGGACCGCGCTCACCTGATCGCGCGAATATGACATTGCAGAAATTCTTCGGCTTGCTATGCAGGCCGACCTCTAATCTTACTGAGTCAGAAAGCCGCGATCTGGAGGGTTGAGAATCGCATATTAAGGGAGATTCAACGTGGTCGAGGAGGCCGAGATGGATCGCCGAGGGAGAGGAACCAG